>NZ_FSRT01000002.1:600000-865197 GCF_900143015.1 Fibrobacter sp. UWB11
TAATGAGAGCACCGCCCACCATGGCACCGAGGCTCTGGGCAAGACCAGTGAGCTGCGGAAGCATAGCGTTGCGGAACACGTAGCTGATGATCTTGCCTTCGCGGAGACCGAGCCACTTTGCATACTTCATATAATCAGTACCGAGTTCGTAAATGGACATGGAACGCATACCCGTTGCCTGACCCGAAAGAAGAATCGGGAATACAGAGAAGAACGGGAGCACGTAGTACCAGCTGACGCTCTTGAAGCAAGACCAGCTGAACGTGAGTTCCGGAATATCCGGGCTATAAGCGCCCATAGCCGGGAACCAGCCGAGCGTGATGGAGAAGAATGCGACCAAGAGCATACCGAACACGAAGAACGGCACACCATTTAAGAACATGGCGCACGGGAAGAATACCTTGTCGAAAATGCCGCGCTTGTATGCAGCGAAAGCACCGAGAAGGTTACCCACGATCCAGCCGAGAAGAATCGTCGGAGCCTGGATAGCGAGCGTCCACGGGAGGGACTTCTTGATAACGTTTGTCACCGGTTCGTTGTTCTGGTAAGAGAGACCGAGGTCACCGTGGAACACCTTGCCGATATAGCTAAAGAACTGAGAAACTGCAGAGGAGAGCTTCGGATCGGTCTTCATGACCGGCTGATCGACCATGACGGTATCGATGCGTTCGGCCTGGACCTTTTCCATGACAGGGATCTTGTCAGCAGCAGCAACTTCAGCAGCGGCCTTGGCTCCCTTCTTGCCCTTCTTCATCTTGTGATGATGACGATGGGCTTTCTTGCCCTTCTTGCCTTTCTGAGCGGCAGGAGCCTTTTCGACAAACACCGGATTGCCAGCTTCGTCGAGCTTCTGGCGTTCGACCATCACCGGATTACCGGCTTCGTCAACAACCTTGACAACGTTCACGACCGGCTGGCCGTTGGCGTCGAGCTGCGGAACCTTCTGCATCACGACATTGCCGTTAGCGTCCGTTTCCGGTTCATAGATAACGTTTCCATCCTTGTCCAATTCGGCCATACCGAAGGAAACGAGGAGTTCAGCCTTTTTCTTCTGAGCTTCAGTCGGAGAAAGGCCCTTACCGGCTTGACCCATGATAATGTCAACCGGGTTGTTGTCGCCGAGACGCGGCAACGCAAAGTTGAGTGCCACTGCGCAGACGAAGGTCAGCAAGTACCAGAACGCCTTCTGCAGGACATAACGTAGCATAGGATATTGTTTAAGCATTTGTAGTCCTTTATCCTTTATTTAGCAAGCTTCAAATTCCAAAGGGTCTTGGTACCCGAAGCCACCCACGGAAGCTGAGCAGGAGCGTACGGGTTTGCAGCGGTCGGCCAGTTCGTCCAGACGCGGTCGCTGAATTCATAGAACTGTTCCGGCAAGTAAACCAGCGGAATAGACGGCTGGTCTTCCATGAAGATCTTGTTGAGTTCGCGGTAAGCAGTTGCGATAGAATCGGCGTTCTTCATGAGCGGGATTGCAGAAAGGAGTTTGTCCACTTCCGGACGGAAACCTTCGGTACCCGGCTGGTTGTAACGACCGATATTCGTGCCAGCCCAGGCGCCAAGCGGCTGCCAATCGCGGCTTGCCATGATTTCGTTGAAGCGGCTCCACGGAAGGGACGGAGTCACGTCAGCAACAGGCTTGTGCATGATGAGGTCGAAGTTACCGAGACCCATAGCCGGCCAGTAAGAACCGCCGTCCACGAAGCCTTCACGAATATCGATACCAGCCTTACGCATACCTTCAACAGCGATGGTCACCATAGCTTCCCAGTCGGTCCAGCCGTTCGGGCTCGTGATGTACATCGTCGGAATCTTTTCGCCCTTGGCATTTTCCATGTGGTCGAGCGTACCGTCGCTATTCCATACGGACTTGTAGCCTGCTTCGGAAAGCATCTGCTTCACAGTTTCGACGCGTTCCTTTTCGTCGGTGATGGTGAGCTTGACACCATACTTAGCGAGGTCTTCATCGCTAATGTACTTGCCTTCGAGATTGGTCGGCATGATGAGGCCCGGCTTGATCTGGTCCGTGTAGTCGGACACAGCGAACTTGCGGAGAGCCATGTAGTCAATAGCGGTTGCAAGAGCACGGCGGAAGCGCTTGTCGTTAAGCGGTTCCTTCATCGTGTTGATGATGAGCATCGGCATTGCACCCGGCAAGAAGTAAGGCGGTTCATTGAGCCATGTGTGCACGCCAGCGCCAGCCTTGCGGTTGATACGCGGGATGTAGCTCTGAGAAGCGTCGAGGTTGCCGCTACGCATAGCGATCGTGTTATGTTCGTTGTTCTTGTAAATCGGGTGAACAATATACTTCGGAGCAGGGAGCTTGCCTTCGTGAAGAGCGGCGTTGCCCCAGTAGTCGTCACGGCGTTCAAGAATAATCTTGTTCGGGTCAGCACTGCGGAGAGCGTACGGACCGGAAACAACCGGGTTCTGGTCCATCGGAAGTTTCTTCACTTCGTCCTTGGAGCCGAGCTTTTCGATAAGCGGTTCAAACACGTGAGCCGGAACGATACGGATGGCCTGCAACAAGTCCATCACAGAAAGCGGGTTATTACGCTGCTTCTTGTTGATAAGGAAAGCAATGCGTTCCACCTCACCTGCCGGTTCGGATTTAATAGTATCAACATGGATTGCGGAAATCTGTTCGCTAGTGTTGATGGAGCCCATCGTGTAGATGAACTTCACATCACGAGAAGTAACCTTTTCGCCATCGCTCCACTTTGCAGCCGGGTTCAAGTCAACAACGATGCTATCGTTGTTCTTGTTCACGAGCGAGCCGAGGAGAGATTCAATTTCACCCGTCAGGGAGTTGTACGTCAAAAGCGGTTCATACATCAAGTTGAAACGACCGCTCACAGGCCACGTCGTCATCCAGCTTTCTGCAAGGGGGTTGAACGTACCAGGAGCATCATTCTGCTGCCCAGACAAGTAGAGCGTTTCCTGACGCGGCAAAGAACCGCTGGCGAGCTCGTCTTGCGATGAGCTACCGCACCCAAAAAGTGCGCCAGTTGCCGAAAGCACCAAGGCCGTTCTAGCAATCGATTTCAGTCCAATCATTTGAGTCCTCTTAGAATAGGCCCACCTTGGGCCCTTTAATGAAAATTCGAATCTAATATAGATTATTCCAATTCAAAATTATTTTTGAACTTGGTAAAAATCCCTTGATGATTTCTCAAACCGGATTAAGAAATTTTTACATTTAGAAATGTTTACAAACTAGTTGTTGGTCAACAGTCATTGGCCATTATTATTGGATAACAGCTGGAAGAGCTACGATTCTTCAGTGGGGCCGGCACAGTATTCGGCGACTTGTTCGCGGAGCTTTGTGCCGCGGACTTTCCCGAGCAAATCGATGATGTCTTCGAGCGGGGCGTCCATAAACGCTTCGGCGCTCTTGTACTTGCTCAGAATCTTGACGCGAGTTTCGTGCCCCACGCCGGGCATCTTGAGCCATTCGACTTCAAGGTCTTTCTTGCGTTTGCTACGCTGGTATGTAATTGCAAATCGGTGCGCCTCGTCGCGAGCATTCTGCAAAAGCTTTAGCGCGGGGCTTGTACGGTGCAGCACAATACTTTTGCGGTCATCGGGGAACACGATTTCTTCGAGACGTTTAGCAAGCCCAATCAAAGGCAAATCCTTATCGTGACCGAGTTCCTTTAAAATTTGCATTGTGGCATCGACCTGACCTTTACCGCCATCACATACCCACAAATCAGGCATCGGAATCCCTTCATCTTCCAAGCGACGGATACGGCGGGTCATCACTTCGCGCATGCTCGCAAAGTCATCGACACCCGTTACAGTCTTGATAATAAACTTGCGGTAATTACTCTTGTCGGGGCGACCGTTCTTAAACGCAACCAAACTCGCCACCGTATTTGTACCGGACAAATGCGAAATATCCACGCACTCGATGCGGAACGGAGTCTTCTTTAAGCTGAGAACTTTTTGCAATTCAAAAACGCTGCTATCGATTTCGCTATACTTTTGCACTTCGGCGCGCATTTCCACGAGAATCATGTCCGCATTCGCAGCAGCGAGTTTCAAGAACCCGAGCTTTTCGCCGCGCTGCGGATTCGTGAGCACGACCTTGTGATTCGTCTTCGAGGCAAGCGCCTGTTCCATCGATTCGCGTTCCGCCAAATCTTCAGGCAGGGGTACATCCGTTGCAATTTCGCCGGGTATGAATTCCACGTCCATGTACCATTGCACTACCATCTGGCTGAAAATTTCAGTCTCGTCATCTTCGAGCTTACATTCCAAACGATAGTGGCGGCGCCCACAAAGTACGCCGTTACGGTATTCAAAAATCACTGCGGCAGCCATTGTGCCGTTTCGCTTCAGCGAAATCACATCCATGCTGAGGCTTGCATCGGACACGTCTGTTTTCTGGTGCGCACTCGTCGCCTTGAGCGCCTGAATCGCATCGCGTTTCTTGGCCGCAGTTTCGAAATCCATACGCTCGCTCGCTTCGAGCATTTCGCGTTCCCAGAGGTCAATCAGGTCATCGCGTTTACCACCCAGGAGCATTTGAGTCTGCGCCACTTTTTTGCGGTACTCTTCGCGGGTTACAAGACCTGCACACGGAGCTTCGCAACGGCCGATGTGATAATTGAGGCAAGGACGCACGGGGCGATTAATCGGGAGCTTGAGTTTGCACTCCCTGATTTTGAACAACCTAGCAGCAATATCCTGCAACTGGCGGATCATGCGGGAACTCATGTACGGGCCATAATACAGGCAGCCGTCCTTCTTCACGGAACGGCTCAGGAATAGTCGCGGGAAAGGTTCGTTCACAGAGAACGCCAAATACGGAAAGTGCTTGTCGTCCTTCAATAGCACGTTGTACTTGGGCGTATGCTTGCGGATCAAGTTCGCTTCGAGAATGAGCGCTTCAGTTTCGCTTTCCGTGATAATCCACTCGATGTCGCGGATGTACGGGAGCATCAAAGTGGCCGCTCGGTGACCAGCATGGTCACTCCCGTCGAAGTAGCTCGACACGCGGTTCTTGAGGACCTTCGCCTTGCCAATGTAAATGATTTTCCCCTGAGCGTTCTTCATGATGTAAACCCCCGGCAAAAGAGGGAGTTCTGCCAGGCGACGCTCAATATGTTCACTTACAGGGATCATGATTTTTAGAAGATAGAATTTTGCTGCGTTTTTACATTTTCTAACAATCTTGCAACATCAAAATTTTATATATCTTACATAGGTAAGATTGCACCCCCCGACATTTTAATATGGAGATAAAATGAATTTTGAAAGCATGAACTTGTTGTCGCAGAAAGTGGAAGGAGTCCTTGGAACGGTCCGCGCCCTGCGTGAAGAAAACGCAAAGCTGAAGCAGCTGCTCGAAGGCGCCAAAGCTCAAACCGAAGACCAGAAGAACCTGTTGGATTCCACCAACGCAAAGATTGCCGACTACGAGGCCGCACTCAATGCAAGAGCCAACCAAGCCGCAGCTCAGGACGAAGCCATCAACGAAAAAAGCCGCGCTATCGACTCCCTGAACGAACAGATTAACGAAAAGAACGGCATTATTGATTCCTTGAACGCTCAAATCAGTGAAAAGAACGGAATCATCGACTCTCTGAACGGACAAGTCGCCGAAAAAGAAAACGCCATCAACTCCAAGAATGAACAAATTAACGAGAAGAATGGTATTATCGACTCCTTGAACGGCCAGATCAACGAAAAGAACGGAATCATCGACTCCCTGAACGGTCAAGTCAACGAAAAGAACAGCATCATTGATTCCCTCAACGGCCAAACCAACGAAAAGAACAGCATTATCGATTCCCTCAATGGTCAGATCAACGAAAAGAACAACATTATCGACGATCTTAACGGCCAGATAAGCGAAAAGAACAATATCATCGATTGCCTGAACGGTCAAGTGGCCGAAAAGAACGACATCATTGACAACCTCAATAATCAAGTTCAGAGCCAGAGCAACGAAATCGCCGAAGCACAAAGCAAGTTCCAGCAGCTTCTCTCCACCATCGAGAACGAACTCGGCACCGAAATCAATCTCAATGAGCCGGCTACAGAACAGGTCGAGGCCCCTGCAGCACAGCCCGAGAATAAACCGCAAGAAGAAAACCCTGACCTGTTCGCGAGCAACGGAGGCTCGCAACCCGGTTTTTTCGGCTAAGGTGGTTGTTGGATAACGATCCATTCGGCGTAGGAATGAAATAATATGGCAAACGAGACACTTAGATCAGTCAGCATTAACGTCGCTCAAGAACGCATCCACATCCGCACGGACCTGCCCGATACGGACTTGAAAGAAATCGTCGATTTCATCGAAAGTCGTCTCGATAATTCCTCGAAATTTAAACTGGAATTGAAGAAGCAGCTCTGTTTACTCGCTGTGGAACTCACTTCTGAAATTGTCGAGTTGCGCAAGCAATTGCGCAAGGCCAAATCGTATCACGACCTGATGGACAAGGATATTAGGGAACTTTCGCTCCAGTTGGACGAGGCACTCCCTAAAGCCGACAACCAAGTTTAAGCTCAAACGAATACATTTAATACACTTAGCAAAATCTCGGTATTTTACCGAGATTTTTTTTGCAATTTTTCCCTTGTTTTTGCAACACAAGAAAGATATATTATGAATGGGCATCCCACGGATTTTACACCCGATCTAACAGGAATAAATCAGCTCGTTGCTCTTGTGGTTCAGTTTAGGCGCGCATTGACGCGAAAAACAAATCCCCGAGGCGCTGCTATCATTGTAGATAAGTAGTTTCGAGTGTTCGCACCGTAGGAGATGCCCTTTTTTTTTACCCTTTTTTATCGGCGCCAAATATTTATCGGGGCAAAAATGGAAATTTCCGAGAAGCTATCAGAACTTTTAAAAACTGCAGAAGACGAAGACATTTTCGACAAGGCTGTTGCCGGCTACTTACTCCCTGACGGTACAAGCAACATTGTCACACTGAACACTCCCGAAGATACCGTTTTTGACATAGCTTCGCTTACGAAGGTCTGCCCCACTTCGACACTTGCACTTTCGTACATTCTCGAAGGCAAGCTTTCCATTGATGCCAAAGTTATCGATTTCATCCCGGAACTCAATACAAACTACCGTGACGAGATTTATATTTCGCACTTGCTCACGCACAGTCTGGATTACCGCGTCCCGATGAAAACGCTCCGAACCCTTTCGCCGGAAGGGATTCTCGATGCACTTTACACGTACCAATTTGAAGCCGCTCCGGGTACAGTTTTCAACTACGGGAACCCCGCCAGCGTGCTGCTCGGGATTTTGTTGCAAAGACTTACGGGTAAGACTTTGCAAGAGCAGGGAAACGAGAGGTTCTTTACACCTCTCGGCATGACGCGTTCGGGTTACGACCCGCTCACCCGCGTCCCGAAATCAGAAATCGCGGCGACAGAACTCTGCGAGTTCCGCCACCGCGAAATCCAAGGCGAAGTTCATGACGAAAGCGCCTGGGTCCTACAAAAGCTATTCCCCGTCGGCAGTGCCGGCATGTTCAGCTGCGTACCCGACCTCTTAAAGTTCGTGAAGATGATTCTCATGGACGGAAAGTTCGAGGACAAGCAAATCGCCCCTGCCGGAATCCTGGACATCGTGAGCCACAACGCCCTGCCCGATAGCGTCGGAGCAGAAACCGCCCTCGGCTGGGAGCTGAATGCGCCTAAGTTCATGGGCACAAAGGTCTCACCGCAAGCATTCGGAAAAACCGGATTCACGGGCGCAAGTATCGTCGCCGACCCGGACAAGGGGGGTGCCCTCGTGCTACTCAGCAATTTCACCTACCCGCACCGCGAACCAAATGCGGACCGCATCCATGCATTCAGAGCAACACTCGCCGACGCATTTTTCGGAGAAATTGGATAAAAAAAAACGGCCCGCAAGCGGGTCGTTTTTTAAGTTTTATGCACACCAACCTTAGTCCGGCATGACAAGTTCATTAGCGGCCAGCGGCCTTGCGGAGCATTTCCTTGCGCTGGGCTTCAGCAAACATCTTGGCCATTTCCATGCGGTTGTCAAGGATTTCCTTTTTCTTTGTTTCTTCCTTGCAGTTCACGCACTTGGTTGCCGTCGGCACGGCCAAAAGTCTAGCCTTCGGAATCAGCTGGTTGCAAACCTTGCAAATACCAAACGTTCCGTTCTTGATACGCTTGAGGGCTTCTTCCAAATAAACAAGATACTTACCTTCGCGAGCAGCCAACGAGAAGTTGGTTTCGAGCGAATTGTAGTCCGTCGCGGAATCAGCGCCATCAGAATCGCCGCCATCACCAGACTGGGATTTTTGGCCCTGGAACACGTTTGCCTTTTCGGACTCGCTCTGGGCGGTCACAAGCTCACGTCTTTTTTCCAAAAGCAGCTCTTCAAAAAACTTAAGATCAGCATCGCTCATCTTTACGGGTTTCTTCTCAGCCATATTAAACTCCTTCTTTGTGAGTTACACTGTGATAAGCACCGCTTTAAATTATCTTTTTTTTACAAAAAAGAACAATTAAAATATTATTTTTTCAAAAAAAATGTTGATAAGTCGGTAAAAAAAAAGGAGATGCCCAATCAAGTCGGGCATGACAAGTCTTTATCTAAGATAACGGAATCAGTAAAAACTAATCCCTATTACCTAAAAAATATCTACGTTAAGCTTGAGCCCGTTCTTTTTCAGGTCCTGAAGCAATACTTTGAAATCCTTCATCAAGGTATCAAAGTCTTCTTTTACCTTGGAGGACTCCTCGAGGAACAATTTTGCCGAACCTTCGCTTTCGTCGAACTTAGACACCAGCGCTACAACAGATTCCTTAGAAACATTTGCTCGGTCCATCAAAGCGCGCACACGATCAATGAGTTCATTTGCCTTCGTTGCACTCTCGCCTCCGCGATCGGACAATTCCTGCAAAGAACGTTCCATTTTTTCGGCGACTTCGTGATAGCTATCGAGCAAGGAATCCACGCTAGATTTCCACTTGCGGACATCGGCCTTTGTCACACGAATAAGTTTCTTACCCTTGTTTGAAACGCGGTCTACACGTTTTCCGATTTCGCCCACAGTAATCGAATCAACAAAACTATTAACCATTTGTTGAAGGTTGTCAATATCCTCGAATACGGCGGCAAGGTTCTTCGTAATTCCAGAAGTTCCCTCGTCGTAAAGTCCACTGACAGTATCACCTTCGGCAACCAGCTTGCTAGAGTTTCCAGTGATGATGCTCATTTCTCGTTCGCCCATAAGGCCCGCCGTCACCAGACGGAATTCCGAATTCACGGGGATTTTTGCTTCGGCAAGTACACGAGCCTTCACATAGACTGCTTCATCCGTGAGTTTCACATCGACAATCTCGCCCATAGCAATGCCACGGACACGGACAAGGTTGCCCGGAGAAAGCGTACCGATAGTCTCGTACTTGACCACAAACGAGTAGCGTTTATGGTAAGGGCTTGACGGATGGAAATAATAAGCCGCAAGCCCGCACGAGACCACGAGAATAATAAAGATTAAACTTGCAACAAAATTTTTCTTGATTTTAATCAGCAAACTATTCATAGAAAGACCAGTTCTGCGGATTAAAATCTAGCAAATCATCAGTAAATTCGCCCTTAGCCTTCGCCTTAATCTTTTGCAATAACGACTCGTTGAAATCCTTTGCCACGTTCTGGCCGCTCATTTTCATGAGGGCATTCATCGCAATGACTTCGGAAATCACGGTCATGTTCTTGCCGGGAGCCACAGGGAGCACCACCTTCGGGATGTTCACGCCCATGACGTTTTCTTCCATTTCGTTAAGGCCGGTGCGTTCGTACGAAACATCCTGGCGCCACTGTTGGAGTTCGACAATCATTTCAATCTTTTTCACTTTGCGGATTGCATGAATACCGAACATCGAGCGAATGTCCAAAATGCCAACGCCACGAATTTCCATGTGATGACGGATCAGCGGGTCCGGGCGACCAATAATGGACTTGCCCACATGGCTAATATGAACAACATCGTCCGCCACCATGCGATGCCCACTTTCAACAAGGTCGAGCACACATTCGGACTTACCGACGTTACTATCGCCCACGTAAAGCATGCCCACGCCATAAACATCCACGAGGCTTCCGTGAATAATGGCGTGCGGTGCAAAGAATTCTTCGAGAATTCTCTGGGCCATCTTGAAAAATTCAAAAGTGTGGAGCGTTGTCGAGAACAGCGGGACATGCAAGCGGTTGCACATCGCCTTGAGTTCTTCGTGCGGAGTCTGCGCATGCGTCACGACCCACATCGGGGCACGGAATACAGACAAATTTTCAAAAATTTTCGCACGAGCTTCTGGACCGACAGATTCCAGATAATTCCATTCCGTGTGGCCGACTATCTGAATCTGCTGGGAACT
This sequence comes from Fibrobacter sp. UWB11, assembly GCF_900143015.1. Taxonomy (NCBI): domain Bacteria; kingdom Pseudomonadati; phylum Fibrobacterota; class Fibrobacteria; order Fibrobacterales; family Fibrobacteraceae; genus Fibrobacter; species Fibrobacter sp. UWB11. Next base: position 610,372 of record NZ_FSRT01000002.1, read on the forward strand.
ATAAACTTTAGTAAAACCCGCCATGGCAAGGCCAGGGCGGTGAAGTCCGCTTTCTTCGATGCATGATTCCATGTCCTCGTCGGGACAATGCTGCATCATTTGCAAATCTTTGCCGTAGCGGATAAAAAAGTCCCGCACCGGGAAGCGTTCCCGGTGCAGGATTTTTAGATCTTTCAACCTATCAGCCATTACGTCAATTCAGAAATCGGCTGAGCTCTATGATCGTTCTGCTTGTCGTTGGCCTTCTTGAGCTGGACCTTGATACGTTCAAGCGTTACATCAACGGCCTTGCCCATGTTTTCTTCATCGGCAGAAGCAACCACGACGGAACCTGTAATATTGACAGAAATTTCGCAGTGACGCTGGTGTTCGACTTCATGATCAAGAATTACAGAGGCGCTAGTGATATTCGGGTAAAATTTGGCCAATTTGTCCATTTCTTCCTGAATGCGGTCCTGAAGACCAGCCGATGCATTAAAATGACGAGCAGAAAACTGAATATCCATGATAAACCTCCGTATGTTAATGTTACGATTTATTTACGTTTAAAAACATTTTGGAACTTCCGTTCCGCAATTAAAGTATATACATCTTTTTACCGCAAAAGTCCACAACTAAATTGGATTTTGCAAAAAAAATCGTTCCATCTTGGAATATTTGCTACCGTTTACGCTGATTTTTGGGCAGTATTTTCAGTTCTTTCTCGCGGTATTTGGCCACCGTACGGCGAGCCACCTTGATTCCCTGCTTCAAAAGTTCATCGCTGATGTCCTGGTCGGAGAGCGGAGAGGACTTGTCTTCTTCATCAATGAGCGTCTTGATGGCATCGATAATCTGCGCAGAACCGACTTCTTCGGCATCCGGAGCTGTGCCCTGCTTCACACCCGATGTAAAGAATTGTTTAAGTTCATAGATGCCGTAAGGCGTTTCCACGTACTTTTGGTCGGTCGCACGCTGTACCGTACTCACCGCCAAATGGACATCGTCGGCGACATCCTGGAGAATCATCGGCTTAAGGAATGCGGGGCCGTTTTCGAAAAATCCGCGCTGACGCTTGACAATCGAACGCATCACAAGCTCAATCGTCGAGAAGCGGTTATCGACCGCCTTGATGAGATCATTTGCTTTCGCAAGCTGCGCCTTCACGTATTCCTTGTCCTGCTTCGATGCAGACGGGTCCGTGAGAATCGCCTTGTACGTCTGATTGATGCGCAACGACTTCTGCATCTTGGTCTTGAAGCAGATGACTTCGTAATTGCCCTTCTTTTCGACAACCTTCAAATCCGCATTGATGATGTGCGAATACGAATGTGAAAGCTGGAAGCCTGGGTGCGGGCGCAAACGCGAGAGGCTTGCAACAGCTGTCTTGACTTCGTCGGCGGAGACGTTCAATGCCTTCGCAATTTTTGCATAGCGGAGCTGCAAAAGATTCTCGTATTCTTCTTCGAGAATGCGAATAGCAAGACTCGGGAAATTCGGAATTGCGTATGCCTGGATCAAGAAACATTCACGCTGGTCGCGGGCGCCAATGCCGCTCGGCTTGAAGGACTGCAAAACGTGAACCGCCTCGCGTACCGGGAGACTTGCGTCTTCGAGCTTGAGTTCTCCGCGGAGCACGCGTTCAATCTCGTCGATGTACTTGTCATCGGACTTCACGACCATAGCTTCGGATGCACTGTCGCGGTTGACATCGCAAAGGAACCCATCATCGTTAATCGAGTTGATGAGGTACTGCACCAACTTGCGGAAATGCTCTTCGGTCACGCCGTTTTCTTGAAGCTGTTCCTGCAATTCGCGAGTGCCGTTCCAAAGGCGGAGCTGGTCTTCGAGCTGTTCCTGCAAGCTCTTGCCCACGTCCTTGATCGGGCGGTCCCAATCTTCGTCCGGATCTTTCCCGCCAGAATTCAAATCGTTAAAGGGAGCATCATCGTACGATGTGCCATCGCCCAAATAGCTATCCCAGTTCACATCCGAAGATTCGCCGTCGAGGTAACTGCTATCGACATCGGCGGTATCGTCCAAGGAACCGCGAGCCATGTCCTCGATATCATCAGGATATTCATCTGAATCCGCACGCGGGTCAAGTTCTTCCGGGTCCTTGTCGACGGGAACTTCCTGATCGTCAAAATCGCCATCGTCCACTTCCAAAAGTGGGTTGACTTCGACTTCTTCCTTGATGGCGGTTTCCAATTCCTGCGAAGTTTTCTGAAGCATCTTCACAGACTGGAGAAGCGCAGGAGATAGCGTCTGCTCCTGCGTCTGTCCGATATTTGCCTGCATTCCAAGATTCATAAAAACTCCTAATCCAAGCGGAAAGAATCGCCGAGATAAATGCGGCGCGCTTCTGGGTCTTCGGCCAAGTGTTGCGAAGAACCTTCCGTGAGCACCTGGCTCTTGTACATGATGTAGGCACGGTCGGTAATCGAAAGCGTTTCGCGCACGTTGTGGTCTGTAATAAGCACGCCCATGCCGCGGTCCTTGAGTTCCGAAATGATGGACTGAATGTCGGCAACGGCAATCGGGTCAATGCCCGCAAACGGTTCATCGAGCAAGAGGAACGACGGGTCACTTGCAAGAGCACGTGCAATTTCAAGACGGCGGCGTTCGCCACCGGAGCAGCTCATGGACTTCGTCTTACGGATGTGCGTAATCTTGAATTCTTCGAGAAGTTGTTCCAACTTCTTTTTGCGCTCGGCACGCTTCATGTCTTGCGTTTCGAGAATCGCCATAATGTTATCTTCAACGGAGAGCTTGCGGAAGATGGATGCTTCTTGCGGGAGGTAACCCACACCGAGGCGGGCGCGCTTGTACATCGGCTTGTCCGTCATCTCGATATCGTCCAAGAAGATGTGACCTGCATCCGGGCGGACCATGCCCACAATCATGTAGAACGTGGTCGTCTTGCCGGCACCATTCGGACCAAGGAGCCCGACGATTTCGCCCTGCGAAACTTGAATGGAGACATCGCTCACCACCTGACGGTGGCCATAAATCTTGCGCAGTTTGTCGGTGCGTATCGTGCTAACCAAATTTTTCACTGTGCGTCCTCCGTTTTCTCAGTTTCGTCCGCCGGCTTTGCGGTTTCTCTCCGACGCTTGATAAGATTTCTCAACTTTCTATCTTTCACGGACTTTTCAAGCTTTGCCGAATCATCGCCCTTTAAGCTCGGCGTTGCATTTTTTTCTTTTGCGGCAAGCGAATCAAGCCTCGCGAGCGAATCTTTCTTGGCGTTTTCCTTGATGCGGTTTGCCTTTTCCAAGTCGATAAATCGCCCACTTGCATTTGTCTTTCTGCCCATGAGCTTGAGCGACTTCACCGCATTTTTCTGAGCATCGAACAAGATATGAATCGTATCGCCCGTTGCTTCGTTCTTGCCAGAAACAGTCCTGTCCTTTTTCACGTAAAAGTAGGTGCTCTGCGCCTTGCCCGAAACAACTGCGCGGTCCATGCGCCCCTTTTTAAAATACAAATCGAGGCGGTCTCCGTCCATCAAATTGCGATATTCCGTCAAGTCCGTTTCGTAGAAAAAGCCCTTGGCGTTCAAGTTCACGTAAAGACGTTCAATTTTTCCCTTTTGGAATTCGCAGTAGAGCGTGTCGCCAAAGGCTTCGGTCACGTTGCCGGGATTACCACGTTTGGGGGCTTCGTTCTGGATGCCGTGCGCGTTGCGGATCACGAGTGCTGACTTGAGCATCTTCCCCGTTTCATCGAGCACGAGGAAAATGGAATCGCCCGTGAGGTGGTAATTTTTCATATCGCAAGTCGGGTGGCCCTTCATGCTAAGCCAATTCTCCTTGCGATTAAAGTAACCCGTATCGCAAGTGACCACGAGATCTTTCTGCGTGAGCTTTACGTTCTGAAAGGCTTGCGCAAAGCTATTCTTCTTGTCGAAAATGAGGGACTTGGATTCAATCGTTACGGTATCGATTTTTCCGTCCTTTTGCTTTTCGTACTGATAAAGTTTCGGCGCCATCGGGATGGTCACGATGTCTTCTTTGCGGTCGTACTTGAGGTACTGACCGGTCATGAGATAATTGCCCGCAGAATCGCCTGCGCTCACTTCGCCGGAGGCAATTGCAATTTCACTCTTTCTTTGGTAAGAGCCATTTCTTGCGCGCACAAATCCGGATGGATGCGTGAAGAGGAACCCGCCGCCACATTCAACCGTTTCGTTATTGCGATTCCAAGAAGCGCGCTGCGTCTTAAATGCAACGCTATCGTGAACAAAGTGAACGTTGCCGGTCAAAAGGAGCGTTCCGCGCTTGCGGGACACATCAAGGTTGTCGGCGTGATACATGATAAGCGGCGAGGACTGCGCAAAAGCGAAAGTACACGCAAGGAAGGTTGCAGCGATGAAGAAGAGTGCGCGGAATTTCATCACGGTTTCCCTGCCTTTGTATTGAGCGGGAGAGCGCGTGGCAAAAGCTTTTTGGAAGGCGACGACGTGGGCTTTGATGCCGGAGCGGCCTGCGATGACGAGGACGGCGGATTGTTCAGACGTTCCGCCTCAGCCTGTCGTTTGTCTTCATCCTTCATACGCTTTGCAGCATCCTGGAAAATGCCCGTCACGTTCGAAAGGATTTTCCAGTTATCGAACTGCGCATCACTTTCAAAACCAACACCTTGTAACACGTCGCCATCTTCGGAAACAACGCGCACATAGCTTGCGGTTCTGACCAAATTATCTTTCTTGTTCCAGAGGAGCGAATCGGCACGGACCGAGGCGCCCTTAGGAGTCAGCGCATAAACGTGACCATAAGCGTAAACGTACGTGAACGTCATGTCGAGACTGCCGGAGTCCGCACGCAAGAACGCCACACGCTCGCCGATGGAATCGTAAATGTCCACGAACACCGGACGCACCGTCACGATTTCCTTGTCGGCCCAGCGTTCCAGATAAGCGGTTTTCAGGCGCCAGTTGAGCACGCCCTTATCGTAGCTGTCGAGAAGAGTCGTATCGGTAAAGAGCATCTGCGGGCGCTCAACGCGAATCCAGGGTTTGGGTTCTTCGATTTCTTCGCAACCAAGCAAAAATGCAGCTAGGATGGCACACGCAAAAACGCCCCACAAGCGGGAAGCCGGTGTAAGCATATTTTGAATGTTCTGCAAAAATTGCGCCACAAACACAAATTACAAATATAAAGGCACGTTATTTAGGGTTTTCTCGGAAATTTGAGGGAATTTGGGCGGATTTTCTGAAGATAAAGGGCATTATCACGCAGAAAGAGTTTTAAGCAGCTCTTTCTTAGTTGCTCCCAAAGCAAAAAACATCTTAATCATCAACTCAAGCGAAACGCTCGCATCCGCATGCTCCACTTTTGCATAACGAGATTGACTTGTTTTTGCGATAGCCGCAGCAGACACTTGAGTTTCACCAATTTTTTTTCTTTTTGCAATGAGAGCTTTTGCCAAAGCAACTTTCATTTCAACAATAGCCATTTCAGCAGGACTCAACTCAAGGAATTCATCCACATCACCAACTACCCAGCCCTTCTTCTGCAATCTTTCTTTTTTTGCTTGATCCATAATCTAACGCTCCATATCATAAAATTTCAAACGCTTACGACACAAGTTTATCACCTCATCAGGCGTTTTGTTCGTTTTCTTTTCTAACCACAAAACCACAATAATTGCATCTGCATCTACACGATAAAACAGCCTCCAAATTTTATTTTCGTCTTGAATTCGTAACTCGTGACAATGAACTCCAATTGACGGCATCGGACGACTTTGTGGCAAAGACAGGTTCACCCCCAATTGCAACAATCGTAACAAGTATCCAGCTTCAATCCTCGCTTTCTGTGACAATGGTGGAGTTTTCGGCAGTGCATGCAACCAAACTAAAGGTTTATGTTTCGTACTCATAAAATATATATCAGATTTGACATAATGTCAATAGTTTAAAGTTAATGGGACATTATGCATTTTGCAAACTCCATGCCAAAGCAAAAATTGCCGATTTTGATTAAAAATCGGCAGTTTTATCAAAACGTAAAAGTGATTAATCGATTAAATCACTGATTAATCAGTTTTTCAAAATTTCCTTTATAACTTTTTATACATTCAAAAAAGGACTGTCCGAAATTGCGTAATTTGGGGACATTCAACAATTTTTCACCCACAAATGCATATATTAATACCATGATTAATTTCTTTCTACAAATTTTTGGAGACTTGAAACTTACTTCATCCCTTTTTATGTTCTCCTTGACTTTAGGCATTCCTTGTCTTTTTGGTTTTCTATGCTCAGTTTTTTACCGACATTTTAAATTCAAGCTTCTGTGGATTACGCTTTGGTCCACAATTCTGTGCACTTTTATCGGAGCCTGCATTTATTTCACAAACGGAGCGATCAACTCTAACCAGCCAAACAGTAACATAGCTCATCTAACAATAATTGCATTCAGCCTAATCATATTACTTCACGTAGCATGTTTATTTTATAGCAAATTTTTCCGGATAAAAAAGATTTTCCACTGGTTATTCGTCTTGCTGATTCCCATAGCCTCATTTTTTATTATGGCATTTTGGATGTGGAATGCAGCAAAAGAACCCTGGGGTTCAATTGCTGAATCACCCCTGCAAAGTGCAGACCTTGAAAACACATCGGACGCAGAATACGAAATAGAGTATTCATTTATCGAAAAAGGCTGGCATGAATTCAGCACAGTAATTTTCCGCAAGCAGAATTCCGATATTACATATCGTACCATATACAGCATGTGCGACGACTTCGCCTATAAAGGCGATTCCATTTACGATGATTTCGTCCTAAGAAGGAGCGATTATGCAGGAGACACCAGCCAATGGAACAATCTAGATGATAAAAGAATTTCCATCGTGGAGGAATTGAAAAGAAAAATCGAAGAATATGAAATCGAATATTCTTGGGAAAACAGCAGCTCTTTTCCATACACTATTTTATACGGTGACCCAGTCATCGTTTCGTTGAAAAATTTTAAAAGCCAAACTCGCAAAGAACTTGTTCTAAAAAATTCTTCGGAAGCAGGCGTCCACAAAGCCATCGCCATAGAAAAACTCATGCGCAAAGCATGGCCTGCACGCGAAGCATTCACAAAGCTTACGGAAGAAGAAGTAATACAAAACTGCTGGGAAGCCCAAAAGAATCAACCCCATCCCCGTTTCAAAGAATTTATCCTCTAAGCAGCAAAGCTGCAATCGGCTATTAGGAACAGGTCCGATTATTTTTAGTTTCCTCAAAAAAGGTGACCCCGGCACTGAGGCCGGGGTGACATTGTAAAGGGGATTCCCGCTCGGTGGCGGGAATGACAATGCTAATTAGCCTTCGCGGCCAAGCATGAAAGCCTTCTTGTTGCCTTCGTGGAACTTTTCGGCAAAGAGCTTGTTCAAAGCGACGAGCCACTGTTCAACGGTGAAGTCGAAGTACTTGCTGAGCTTGCCGAGCATGGCGACATTCAAAGCCTTCACGTTTTCGAGCTTGGAAACATCGATGTCCGCCGGCGTGAGGAGCACGCCACCCTGCTTCATGTAGGCTTCGTTCACGACAACCTGCGTTTCGTCAAAGACAACGAGGTAGTCGGCTTCGCCGCACGGGATCATCGGGGACTGCACTTCTTCATCTTTTGCAAAGCGCACGTCAGAAGCGATGGAACCGCCGCGCTGGCTCATGCCATGGACTTCGGCTTTTTTCACATCGTAACCTTGTTCGAAAACGAGTTCGGCCATCACGTCACTAGCCTTGATAACACCTGTGCCACCGAGGCCTGCAAATTTAACGTTCATTACGCTCATAATTATTCAACCTCTCTATTAAAAGTTATTGTTCTTCTTGGCAGCGGCTTCTGCTTCGGCGAGGGCCTTTTCGGCCTTTTCCTTGTTCGCCTTGTCCCAGGCAAGAATGCTCTTGAGGGCGAGAATGCAGGGGCTCTTAGCGACGATCAAAGTGAGTTCGTCCTTTTCGAGGGATTCCTTCACGAGGCGCTTGAATTCTTCCGGTTCCTTGACCTGGTTCACTTCGTAGACGTTGTCGAAACCGGCGACCTTTGCAACTTCCTTGTAGTCAATCTTGTATGCCGGAGAGTGGTCGAGGTGACGGCCCGTACCCGGGTGTTCCTGCTGACCGGTCATAGCAGTAATGCTGTTGTCGAGAATGATAACGACATGGCCAGTTTCCGGACGGTTGTAACCAGCTTCCACAAGGCCGGTGATGCCGCTGTGAACAAACGTAGAGTCGCCAATCACGGAGACAACGCGCTTTGCCTGTTCACGCGGAAGCACGTTACGGAGACCGATACCCATACCGATTGCGGCACCCATGTCAATCATGTAGTCCATGGCGCTGATGGGCGGGAGAGCGGCGAGCGTGTAGCAGCCGATGTCACCGGAAACGATGCAGTCGAGTTCCTTGAGCACGGCGAAGGAGCTGCGGTGCGGGCAGCCCGGGCAGAGCATAGGCGGCTTACCCTTGACCGGAACCGGATCCGGGTTCTTGTCGCCAGCGATAATGCGGCGGACGCGGTTCACGTCGAGTTCACCAAAACGGAAAATCGGGTCAAACTTGCTTTCGCACTGGATGCCTGCGGCCTTGATGTTTTCAGCAAGCCACGGGTCGTTTTCTTCGATGACCATGAGGCGCTTGCCTTCGAACTTCTTGGCGAAATCCTTGATGAGCTGCATCGGCAGCGGGTATGTCATACCGAGTTTGAGGATGCTTGCTTCCGGGGCGGCTTCGCGGACGTGGTGGTAGCTGATGCCGCTCACGATGATACCGAAGTCAGCGCTGCGCATTTCGACCTTGTTCGGGCCTTCGGCAACGTTCCAAGCTTCCATTTCGTCCATCTTGGCGCGGAGGCGACGGCCAGCCGGCTTCGAGAAGCCAGGCACCATCACATGCTGGGCGATATTGCGTTCAAAGTTCGGCACCATTGCCGGGAGTTCTTCCTTCGGCACGACGATAGACTTGGAATGGTCCACGCGGGTGGTCATGCGGAGGATGACAGGAATCTTGAACTTTTCGCTCGTCTGCATGGCGATGCGGAAGAAGTCGTAAGCTTCCTGGGAGTTGGACGGTTCGAACATCGGGCAAACGGAGGCCTTCGCGTGGTTACGCGTATCCTGTTCGTTCTGGGAACTGCCCTGGCCCGGATCATCGGCAACAATCCAAACCATGCCGCCATCGACACCCGTGTAAGTTGCGGTATAGAGAACATCACTTGCCACATTCAAGCCAACCATCTTCATGGTGACAACACTGCGGGCGTGTCCAAAAGCGGCACCGAGAGCGACTTCGGCAGCGACCTTTTCGTTCGGAGCCCACTGGGCATAGCCACCCAGTTCAGAGTAATCTTCCAAGATTTCGGTGGACGGAGTTCCCGGATAACCTGCGGCAAGCTGCACATTGCAATGACGCATGGAAAGGGAAATGGCTTCGTTGCCCGAAATCAGCATCTTTTTCGCATTTGGATCAAAAGCTGGCATGATATTCCTTTTTTGTTTTAATCGTTTTTAAACGAACTGCAATATAGAAAAAAACTATTTTGCGCATCCTTGGCACGGACTTCAAGAAACGCGAAAACAAGAAGTAATTTTTTGTTATATATTATTAGAGTTTTAAAGCTATATAAAACAACGAAGGAGATGCCCGCTCGGAGGCGGGCATGACAAGTTTAGGATTAAAATAAGAGGAAAAAAATGATCGTTTCTAATTTTAGCGATAGCATTAAGTTCGTTGGGGTAGATGACCGCGAGATTGATTTATTTGAGGGGCAGTACAAGGTTCCTGACGGAGTTTCGTACAATTCCTACGTGATTTTTGACGAGAAGATTGCCGTCACGGATTCCGTGGACGCACACAAAGTAAACGAATGGCTGACAAATGTTGAAAAAGCACTGCAGGGCAAAACGCCCGACTACCTGATTGTCCATCATTTGGAACCTGACCATGCTGGCGGTTTTCTCGAATTCATCAAGAAGTACCCGGACGCAACTATTGCCGCATCTGCAAAGGCGCTTACGTTCATTCCGCAGTTCGTCAAGCTCCCCGAAGGCACAAAGACGCTCACGCTCAAGGATGGCGACACGCTTTCGCTCGGCAAGCACACGCTAAAGTTTATCGCCGCCCCGATGGTCCACTGGCCCGAAGTCTTGCTCAGCTACGACGAATCCGAAAAGATTCTGTTCTCGGCCGATGCGTTCGGCACATTCGGACTTTCTGGCAAACTCGGCGAAGACTGGGTGAGCGAAGCAAGACGCTACTACATCAACATCGTCGGGAAATATGGCATGCAGGTACAGAGCGTTTTGAAGAAGCTCGCCGATATCGAAGTCAAGACGATTTGCCCGTTGCACGGCCCGGTTCTTACAGACAATTTAGATTTCTACATTGACAAGTACAACACCTGGAGTAGCTACACGCCTGAAACGCAGGGCGTGTTTGTCGCCTACGCTGGCGTTTACGGCCACACGGCAGAAGCTGCGAAAAAGCTCGCCGAATCGCTCCGCGAAAAAGGCGTTGATGTAACGATTATGGATTTGGCCCGCACATATTCTTCGGAAACAGTCGCACAGGCATTCCGCTACAGCCATCTCGCCGTATGCGCAACAACGCTTGATGCCGGGCTCTTCCCCGCAGCCGAAAAGTTCCTCACGCACATCAAGGCGAAAAACTACAGCAACCGCAAAGTCGGCATTGTCGAAAATGGCACATGGGCGCCGATGGCCGCGAAGAAAATGCACGAGATTCTCGACACGCTCAAGAACGTGACATTCTGCGAAACGACGGTCACACTCAAGTCCGCCCTCGACGAGACTTCCGCCGCAAAGCTCGAAGAACTTGCCGTAGAATTTGCAAAGGATTTGGGGAAAGAGTAGTTTATTTTACGAGAAGGCGATGCCGGAACAGAGTCCGGCATGACAACGAAAAAGTGAATTGCATGAAAAATTGCAAAAAAGTCGGCGGAAGCCGACTTTTTCGTTTTCAGAGCAGAAGGAAGTAAAAGTTATTCCTTGTCGGACTTGACATCGGTCCACTTGGCGTTATTGCCGATGTTGCGGATGAGACGGAAACCACCGGAATAACCTGTATATCGATCCTCAGAACGATAACTATAGTTTATCCTTTTCCAATCGTGAAAAAGGCCTCCACCCTTCAAACAAGACGGACAATCTCTACCTTTTTTTAAACAGTATGGACAGTCGTTTCGGTAACATTCTATATCTTCCTCATGTCTATTATCTATAACTACTGTTATCATTAAACCTTCAACAATAGGTCTTAACCAATTGTGATCTTCTAAAAGAACGTGTTCTTCCACCAAGCCCAAAACATCATACAGGCCATAACCATTAGGGAGTAATTGACCTACTGGTTCTGTTTTTACATGTTCCTTATATTTGGCAAATCTTGCATATTTCGTAACGTCTTTTATTTTAGCGGAATTATTGCACCAAGGCTTGGCCTTTTTTTCTCCACCGCGAGCAAGCATCATCCATTCGTCATAATACGGTAGCCGGTAACCATCAGAAGTTGAATCAGCGCTAACATGAATTGCTTTTTCTTCATGATTGGAAAAATCATAAGACATAATGATATATTGATGCAATGGCCCTTTGCGTTGTTTAGTAGACTCACGATAGTATATTGCAACATATTGATATCGCGGATTGATTATTGAATCGTCATATTCACCTGATTCAGGTTCAATTATTTTTATATATCTATCTTTAGTCGCAGAAAAATTATAATATGGCTTCAATCCTTCTCGAATGCTGCGCGCATTGGCATACTTCATTGCCATATACAAAGAAATCATATTTGCCGCAGAATCATGGGCATCGCATTTTTCGTTACGCATGCTGGACTTTTTTCTTTCTGACCATTCTTTTTCAATCTGATGATCCTTTGGATTTAAGGGAATTTCATCCCACATTAATTGAGTGATTTCGCAATTGGTAACCGGGTATTCATCTACTAGATAAGTTCCTGTAACAGACACCGTCTTTGTGTCAGACGCGTGCATTTGACGACGGTCATTACCATATAAAGTTTCTTCATTTTTGAAGTTCAAATACTTCATGCCGACTATTAGATTAATTTTATAGGCACTGTCAGAATCAAAAAACTTCACATTAATTGGATAGACGCCGATAAGCGTCGGAACTTGGATTTTCAGGCACGAATCATTGAAAATTTCGGTATCCAACGAGGTTTCCCACGTGCGGACTTTTGAATCGATGCAAATGTTGAGGGAATCGTTCTTTTCGACCTCGAGCCAAGTTTCGGTTTTTAAAGAACCTCGATTTAAAGCGATATATTTTTCCCTATCTGAGCAGGCTGTACAAAATAATGAGCAAGCAATGCAAAGGAAAATACATAAAATCGATATTTTTATTTCCAAGATATTCATCAATGTCAAACCTTCAACTATTCGAGCAAATCATAGTAAAATCTATCCGTAGACTTTTTAATGCACAAGACAACGGCATCATCGAAATTCCCGATATCATTTTCGTTTTTCGAAAACAGCAACGGCTTGCCTTTTGAATTTGTCATCGTCTGGAATACATAAAAACCATCTTCTTCGCCATTTCTATAAAGCACGAAATTCACCGGTTTAAAATCGTATGGAGTCTTGTCTTCTTTTCGCATAGACAAGCGAATTTTCAACGAGTCGTACTCGGTCATGGAACTTTTAATCACATAGGCCTTGATGACTCTCGACAAACGTCTATTTATAAGCGTCGATCTTTCCAAAACAGAGGGAATAGAATCCATCAATGGTATTTTAGGATATATGGGATTTACAAAGCCATTTTCGCTAAGTTCACCATACACAATACCGGAGAACGTCACGGGGATGGATTCCGTCAGCAAAACTTTTTCACTAGAATTTTTATCCGAGCATGCAACGCATAAAATAACATATAACGACAATACTACGGTTTTCAAGATATTCATACAAACACCTCCCAAATTGATTTTATAAAAGCAACCTACAAAATCAAGTTAAAGGGAAGCTGCGTTATAAACGAATTAGTATGTAAAATAAAATTGTGTTTTTTTCGTTTTACAAGATGGTGACCCCGCAACAAAGTGCGGGGTGACAATGAGAAAGTGTGTTGCATGACAAGATGCAAAAAAGTCGGCGGAGGCCGACTTGTGCGTTAAACAATGTGACTGGATTCCGTCGCAAATGTAGATACTAGAAATTATGGATTCCCTACGCTCCGCTCCGAGAATGACAAGATGCATAGATTGCTTCGTCGCTTTGCTCCTCGCAATGACGTTTGTAGCTTTGCTCGTGGCAGGCTTGCTTAGCTCCTCGCAATGACGTTAGCGGGGACGTTCGCTAATTACTTCTTGCTAGCGAGTTCGTCTTCGAGTTTCTTGTTGCGGCTGTCCTGCATTTCGCAGATGTTCTTGAGATTGTTGATTTCTGCGTTCTGCTTGGCCACCTGATCCTTGAGATCTTCGCACTTGGCGGCGTAGGTCTGTTCGGATTCGATGCGGCTATTCAGCTCTTTGCGGAGGCTGTCCACGGAATTGCGGAGCTTTTCGACGGCATCGTCGGCATCCTTGATAACCGGATTATCGCAAGTTTCGTTTTCATCGCAAGAACAGCACTTAAAAAACTTCTTTGTAATCGCAACTGTCGCAGCGGCACCGAGAATGGCACCGACTAAAAAGCTATTCGTTTTCATGGTCAAACTCCTTGTAATTAAATCCACCTAATAATATCCATTCTAAGAACGTAAAAGTCAAGAATTTTTTAGAAAAACGCCTTTTTTTCGAGAAAAAATCGCTATTATCACCAAATGTTTATACAAGAAATTATGGTTTCTACCGCCTTCGGCTCCAGAATGACAGGTCAAGGATAACGGCTCCAGCATGACATTGCAAAATAATTATAAAATTCTTATATTGCATGTGGGGTTTATAGGTGCATATGGCCAATCCGCTTTATTCAGTTCTTTCATTTACTTGTGCTCTCGTCTTGCTGATTTTCATGAATCAGTTCAAGTTGGTATTGGACAAAAGCGAAAAAACCGACAAGGACTTTTCACGGCTCTCGTATTGGGTGACCTTCTTTTGCCTCCAAGACGGCGTTTGGGGCCTTTTCGGTAGCGGCACCATTTTCAACATCGAATACTTTTTCATTTCGTCATCCATTTCACACGCGGCAGCGGCAATACTTGCCTACATCTGGCTGAGCTATATCCTCAATTTTATCAATATCGAACGCGACAAGGCAATCCCGGCCAAGATGCTTTCGATTTCGCTTGTCTTGTTCCAGCTCGTATTACTCGTAATAAATTACAGGTCCAGGTTCATTTTCGACGTTTCTGCCGAAGGCGTTTATGTCATACGTGCAGGCAGAAACCTCCTCTACTACAGTCAATATTTCACGTTCTTCGTCATCGGTCTTTTTACAGCATACAGGATTGCGAGTGCAAAAAACGTCGGCACACGACGTCACTACGCTGCGGGTTTTTTATTTATTCTCGCCCCCGTCCTTTGCGGTCTGCTCCAGAAAGTGTATATCCTCGCTCCTTGCGACTCTATCGGATTCATGCTCGGTTGCTGCACCATCTATGCATTCTTCATTTCAAAAATCAGCAGGAACAGGGACCTCTCGCAAAGGGCAGTCATCATCTCCGGGCTCTCGGCCGACTATGACTTGGTCGTGTACGTGAACACAGCCAAGAATCAAGCAAAGTATTTCCAGGTGAGCGAAAAATTCGCCCCCCTTCTTTGGGAAGGCCGCAATTCATCGGATCCCAAGAGCTTTGACGACCTGATGAGACGCATTTACGTCCCCAACGAGTTTAGCGAATTTATTGAAAAATCGACCCTCGACAAGTGCATCGAAATCTTGCAGACGGCCCCTTACTACACGATTCCATTCCTCGCAAATATTGACGAACGTACGGAACACTACCGCTTAAAGATTGCAAGCGACAAGAGCAATTCACAAGCTTTCATTGTCGGTATTACGAACGTCGAAGAAGAACACCGCCTCGAAGAAACCGCCCAAAAGTTAAGAAAGGACCTCCAGCATACAAAGCTTATCGCGAACAAGGACCCGCTCACAGGAATCGGGAGCGCCGCCGCGTTCAAGGTCAAATGTAATCTTATCGACAATCAAATTAAGCAAGGGCATAAAATCAGGTTCGCTATTGTAGAATGCGACGTAAACGACTTGAAGTACATGAACGACAACTTCGGACACGACATGGGTAACGAATACCTCAAGAATTGTTGCAAGGTTTTCTGCAATGTGTTTAGCCACAGCCCCGTATTCCGCATTGGCGGCGACGAATTTGCCATCATCCTTTACGATACTCAATACGAACAACGTACTGAATTATTCGAAAAGCTCAGAACATCAGTCAATCTCAAGTCAAAATCCCCGAAGGAACGCATTTCGTTTGCAGCGGGAATGGCTGACTATAGCAGTCAAATTGACGAAAGCGTAAAGGACGTGCTCAAGCGCGCGGATACCTTTATGTACATCGACAAGAGCAAAATGAAAAAAGGACGTTAAGAAAAAACCCCGAGTCAGATGACTCGGGGCTTTTCAGCGGGAAGAGCGAGATTCGAACTCGCGATAGGATTAAGTCCTATACGTCCTTAGCAGGGACGCGCCTTCGGCCAACTCGGCCATCTTCCCATCTTGGGGACACTAATTTTAAAAAATTTTCAGCAAATTTTCAAGGGGTAATGGCCAATTTCGTTGTTTTTCCTTGCAAATAAGCGTATTTTTTACATGATGCGCTCCATTTTGCAGGACACGCCCTCAAAACTTTTATATCTTGTAAGTCGTTAACAGTCAATAAGTTACGTAAAATATGAATAAGTTTGTCAAAATTACAGTCGCCTTCTTTCTCGTAGCCCTGATATGCTACATCCCCTTTTATATAGTCGTGTTCAAGATCCTCCCCGAACGCGACCCGGACAACCTTTTCAACCGCACGACCATTTTGCAGGTGCTCTCGGGCGAAACCCGCGTTTTCTATGAAGACGGTGAAAACCTGTTGGGAGCCTTCTTTGACGCAAACCACCGTGTTTACGTCCCCTACGGCGATATTCCGGTAAACCTCATTAACGCCCTTATTGCAGCCGAAGACTCCCGTTACTGGACCCACAACGGCTACGACCTCAAGGGGTTCATGCGCGCCATGGTCAATAACGTCAAGTCCGGACGAATGAGCCAGGGCGGTTCCTCGCTTACGCAACAGGCCGTCAAGAACATTTTTGGCCGCGAAGAACGTAGCGTCAAGGAAAAGCTCAAGGAATTCTTGAACGCGCTCCGCATGGAAAAGCATTTTTCCAAGGAAGACATCCTGGAATTCTACCTGAACCAGTTCCACGTTTCGGGTACGGGTAAAGGCGTTGCCATTGCAGCTCAATACTTCTTCAACAAGGAACTCAAGGACCTGACGCTTGCCGAATGCGCATTTATTGCAGGCTCGGTGAAGGGACCGTTCAATTACGATCCATTTATCCAGCGCACCGAAGAACGTAGGCAAAAGGCACTCGAACGCGGAGAAACTCGACTCAAGTACGTGCTCGGACGCATGGTCGAAGAAGGCTATATCGAACAGGCCGACATGGACGCGGCACTTGCAAAGCCGTTGGAATTCAACCACGGCAACTTCCGCTTTACCATGAGCACAACGCTCGAACGCTTGGAAGAACGCCTCGACAGCGACTTTTTCCACGAGCTTTTCCAGCAGGAAGGCATCGAGGACTGGCGTAAGGCACAGCTCGAAATCACGACGACTTTGAACGCCAAGTCACAAGACGCAGCCAAGCGCGCGTTGCAGACAAATATCAGCAACTTGCAATTGCAACTCGGCGGTTTTGTACTCCCCAAGGCACAATTTGCAAACCGCGCGCGCAACGCCCGCAAAGGCGACTACCTGTACGGCGCCGTGGATAGCGTATTCTACGATACTACCGGCAGACTCCAATCGCTCAAACTCAACTTCGGGCAGCTCAAGGGTATTGTCACGGAACAGGCGGTCAATGATTTTGCAAAACTCGCCGGCGGCGATGTGAACAAGATTCTCGCAACCCAGCTCAAGCCGGGCGCCATTCTCCTCGTGAGCATTATCGACGAAACTCCGATCGATGGTTACGCTCCGTGCAAAATCGAAACGGAACCGGTACTGCAAGGCGCCCTGGTCGCCATCCAGAACGGCAAGGTGCTCGCCAGCCAAGGCGGGTTCCACAACACCGGATTTGACCGTAGCTTCAAGGCTCTCCGCCAGCTCGGTTCTAGCTGGAAGCCGATTCTTTACGCACTCGCTCTCAAGTACCACTGGAACTACCTCGACAATCTCGAAAACGAATTCAACGCATTCCAATACGGCAACCAGTTCTACTTCCCGCGCCCGGACCACAAGAACAAGGGTGACGTTGTAAGCATTGCATGGGCTGCCACGCGTTCCGAAAACATCGCAAGTATTTGGCTTTTGGAACATCTTTTAGACAAACTTTCGGACAAGGAATTCGAGGACGTTGCCCGCGAAAACGGTTTTGCACGTGAACCGGGAGAAGAACGTATCAAGTTTGTTGAACGACTGCGCGACAAGTACGGCCTCATGATGAAGGAAGAAGTCAAGCGCGAAATCGAATTCACGAAGGCCCGCGATGCACTTGTAGAACGTTATATGAACGATGGCAAGGTTTTGCAAGCCCGCGCCGTGCAGAATTTGCGCTATGGCATGTTCAATGACATCGGGCTAAAACAAGCAAAGAGAGACCCGAAGATTACAAAATACGTCAACCACAACTTCAAACGTTATTCTGAAATTTGGCGCGCCCGTGAAATTCAGGAACTCGACCCCGATGAATCCGCAAACTTGCAGCCGCTCGATTCTGTACAACTTATTGAAAACTTCACGCTTGCCGACTTTAAGCGTTTGAACGCCATGATTGAACCTGTAGACAGCGATGCCGATTACTACGACATGGCCCATTTGCGCTACTGGCCGGATTACCGCCGCGCCCTTTCGATGGCCGACTATGCACGCTTTGCAAACGAAATCGGCATCCGCCAAAAACTGCAAAGAGTGTTCAGTATGCCGCTCGGCGTGAACGACATTACGCTCGCCGAAATCAGCACAGCCTACCAGACAATCCTCACCGGAAAAATCTTCAAATGCAAGGATGCCGATTGGACGGAACCCTGCTTTATCAAGGAAATCCGCAACCGCGATGGACGCGTTATCTTTAGAAACAAGATGGAATCGAAAGTAGTACTCGACGACACCGTAACGACTCAGGTAGGCGTCATGTTACGCTCCGTGTTCACAAACGGTACAGCACATAGCCAGCTTTCGGCACTCAGCATCAAGAATCCGGAAGGTGCATCGAAACTTCGCTACCCGGTAATGGGCAAGACGGGTACAACAAACGATTACAGGAATGTGGCGTTCTTGGGCGCGCTCCCGACATACGTCAAGGAAAAGAACGGCGTGGCACTGGACAGCGTTATTGCTATCGGAAGCTATGTAGGCTTTGACGACAACAAGCCTTTGAAATCGGGACGTACACGTATTGCAGGGGCTTCGGGTGGTCTCCCGCAATGGGCTGCATTTGCAAAGGAAGAAATGGACATTCTCGGGCTCCCGAAACAGATTGACTTCTTAGACATTTCGATGCTCGCCACGGGCGAAGTTCCGCTGATGCTGACAAACGAACGCGGAGAACTCACAGTGGACCCGATGACAGGTGAAGCTTTGGTGAACGGCGAAAAAGGTCGCCCATTGCCGTGGCTCGATGTACCGGGATTCACGCCGCCGCAAGTGCAAAAGATTGCCGCAGAAACTATTGCAAAGTCGGGAATTGTCGTAAGCTTGCCGATGCCGCAAACAAGCACGCCTACGCAAACTGGAACCGCAACAGATTCCACAGCGAAAGCACAGGGAACCGCTCCCAGCGTGGCACAGCCCGCTACTGCCCAGTCGACTCAGCCTGCAATTCCTGCTGATGCAAGGCCAGTTTCCGAAGTCATGAAGGCTGATTCTATCAAGCGCGCCACAGAAGCGGCCACAACACAGCCGAAGCCCGCAACCCCAGCGCCAAGCGTAGCTCCGCAGCAAGGAACAGCGCAAGTCGTTACGGTTCCGCAAACGGTCAAGGAGATTCAGCCGCCCAAGCCGCAAGCCGCCATGCCCAAGGATGACGACTGGGATTTGCCGGAAAACTTCAACAGCAAAAATGCATTTGTTCCTATCGAAGTTGATACAGAATAGAATAATCGAAAATGTAATGAAATTACATTCTATTCTCACAAAAATGGCCATTAGAGCTCAATAAAGGCAAAACGGAGCCCTAAGCCACAAAAACCTAAATAAAGCCCCCGGTGACACGAATCACGGGGGTTTTATTGTACTGCAATTCTACATATATATTTCTGGTTACCCTAAAAAAAGAGGTAGCCAAAATGAATTTCTTGAAGAATATCCTTTTTATATTCTTACTAACAAGTTCACTCATTTGCAGTGCAAATGCTGCACAAAATTCCTCAACATTTTCCAAGTTCGAATCTAAATTCGACAACATTGATTTTTATAAAAATATCGTTGCAAATAAAAGTAGCGATACAGAAGCCGAGCCCGGTAAAGATGGCATAATTCTTGGAAGTGGCCTCACCGTTTTCGGGATTTTGTGTTTCATGTCTGCAACAAGCCCGAACGAATCCAAGGACAAATCGAACAAGAAATCCAAAGAACGCATTGGCGATGCTGTGGGCGAAGCTGTAGAAGCCGGCAAGTTGACGTTCATGGGCGTCATTTGCACGCTAATCGGGCTACCTATTTTAATATACAATGGATATAAATACAGTCAGCAGGCACAAGAAAAGACGTAATAAAACATCCGGAATTTTCTATCTTTAGGATAGAACTTTTTCGGAGCGTTTCATGTCTAAATCAACTGTTTTCGTTCAGATAGCTTCATTTACCGCTGCGATTTCGCTCACGGCATGTATTGGAACAAGCCAATGCCCGTCCCCGGATGCAACCCCCATACAAAAGCCGATTATTTTAGGGCAAGACACCATTCAACCTGCAGAAACGCAAACCGGCACACATACCGAAATGCAGGTCGTTACTGGCGATAGCGCAACGCAGTTGCTCGACCAATTCAACTTGCCCGCCCCGAGCCAAGACCAAACGCCATCCGTTATTGTGCAAACTAGAGTCGATACTGTTTTGATGATGTTGCCGCCGTGCGATAAGACGCATTTTTCGCATTGCACGCTCGAAACGACAATGGACCCGTACAAGGCATTCCCGGCACTCGCAAACTACGTTTTTAGCTACGCCGACACGCTCAGCAGAGCAGGCCAAACCGATTCCGCATCTGTTATTCTAAACAGTTTCTCTTCCATCGCCCCCATGTGGCAAGAATGGCAAGCTTACTCGGATACATTGCGCAACGACTTTGGAAAGCGCCGTGAAGAAAAAGCAAAAGAATTTGAATCCATGGCACTCCAGATTCAAAACATGAACCGTGTACAGGCTTCGTACAGCATGGTTTCCGAAACCGCCGACAGTTTGATTGCACAACTCGCTCCGGGCGATTCGCTCGCAAACTGGGCTGCCGGTCAAAAGAAAATCGCTTATACGAACACGCTCAAAAAAGCAACAAAGGAATTTAACGAAATCAAAGTTCTGGCCGACGAAAAGGCACAATTTGCCGAAGCCCGCAAGCAGACAGAGACATTCCGCATCCGTTACCGCGATTTTGAAGACACGCTGCATGTGCAGGATTTCTTGAAGCATGTCGATGAACTTGAAAAATCGCTCGATTCTGAAACTGCAAAAATGTGGGAAAAGAACGACCCTGAAAAGGCTCTCGCTCAGGCCGACACGCTCATCGCGAACGAAAAATTCGAAAAGGCAAAGGACTTGCTGAACAAACTCAAGTCTAGCAAGTACCGCAAAGAAGCAAATGAAAAATACATAGTCCTTGCCGATGCATACTGCAACAAACAGCGCAAAACGACATCGCAAATTTTTGCCAAGTCCTTAAAGCAGACGGATGAAGCAAAGAAAAAGAAATTGCTGAACGACGCTATTGCACCGCTCGACAAGTGCCTTGCGGAATTCCCGGAAACAACGCAGCGCGAAAAAGTCGAAAGCAACAGAAAGTTTATTGAAAAGGAACTCGCCAAGTGACAGATTGGTGGAATTACGCCCAGTACCCGGCATTCTTTATCTTGGGTGCAGTCGTAAGCCTTATCAACAGCATCGCAGGCGGCGGTTCCACGCTTAGCCTCCCTATCATGATTTTCCTCGGGCTCCCCGCGACTGTCGCAAACGGCACAAACCGCATCGGACTTATCATCGGGAATTTCAGCAGCGCTTTCAATCTTGCGCGTCACGGCTACCTGAACAAGAAAATTTTCTTGCAGCTACTGTTGCCGACATTCTTCGGTGCACTCCTTGGCGCATGCTTCTTGGTCCGCATTGGCGACAAGCTATTTCAAGCAATTCTTGCCGTCGTGATTTGCCTTGTGGTGGTCATGAGTAACTTGCGCAAGGACATTCTCGGAAAGCCTCCTGAGACCCCTCCCGAAAAGCTTACCGTCAAAGGCGCCATCGGATTTTTCGGAATTGCAATCTACGGTTGCATTGTACAAGTGGGCGTTGGCTTTGTACAAATTTTCGGGCTCACGCGCTACACGGGACTTGATCCGATTCACGTGAACGCCATCAAGAATGCGCTCACGAACGTATTCCTGATTGTAAGCACGGTTGCACTCGGCATCGCAGGGAAAATTGACTGGCCAATAGCGATTATCATGGCCGCAGGCGCCTGGCTCGGCGGTTACCTCGGCAGTTTTACGCAGCGCAAAAAAGGGAACAAGTTCATCCAACGATTCATCAGCGTCTGCAGCATCGGCATGGCTATTGCGCTCGTTGTTGACCTAGTGATGAAGTAATTTTTCACGTTCGCGTTTTTCGCGACGGAGTCTTGCAGTACGGGCTTTAAGCGTTTCCCCAAGACCTGCGCGCAGTTCGCTTTCTATCGCAGAATCTCCTGCGGCAAGCAGTTCCTTTTGCGGGCGCTTTAGCCTTTTGATACGGGCTTCTAGGCGGAGTGCTTTTTCGCGGGTTTCAAGTTCGAACGTGCGCAATACACATTCTGGCGGGAACGATTTAGTAAATCTCGCCCCACGCCCACTGCAATGTTCCTCATAGCGGGCGTCGACATCCACGGCATAGCCAGTGTAAATGCGATTGCCCTTGCAACGGAGCATGTAGACGAAGTGAGCTTTGGTCATTGGTCGTTAGTCATTAGCCTTTAGAAAAACGCAATTTGAACTGTATATGGAGATGCCGGCTCGGAGGCCGGCATGACATTCCTAAGTTCTAAACTCCACCAACTATTCTTTCTTTGACACAATGCTCATGTAGATTGTGCCAAGAATAGCGGCGCTAAAGCTTCCGAGCAAAATACCAAGTTTTGCGGAATCCTTATTCGCACCATCTTCAAAGGCTAGGCCAGCCACAAAGAGAGCCATCGTAAATCCGATACCGGCAAGCATGCCGCCACCCCAAAGGACTTTCCAGGAGTAACTCGGCTTCTTGGAAACGCCAATCTTCACAGACAGGAGGCTGAAAAGGAAAATGCCAATGGGCTTACCGAAAATGAGAGCAAGAGCCACGGCGCCAAGCACCGGGACATCCAGACCGCCAAGCTTGATTTCGACACCGGCATTTGCAAGCGCAAAAATCGGCATGATAGCAAAGTTCACCCAAGGCACAAGCATCTTGTACAAACGTTCCTGCAAGGAGACACTTTCGCTTGCACCGCGCTTGAGCATCGTAAATACTTCATATTGTTCGTTGCGGTCCTTCGTCTCGCCCGAAAGCACGTTGCCTACGCCACTTGCAAACTGGGCCACCACGCCTTTCGCCACCACGGCCTTTGCGGGCACGGAGAGGCCAAGGAGCACGCCCGCAATCGTCGGGTGCACACCGGACTTGACAAAGAACGCCCACACGGCAATACCCGTGAAATGGAGCAGCAACATGTTGCGGACACCGATGCGGAAGAACACGTTGAACAAGGCAAGGAGCACAAAGGCCATGCCAAGAGCCGCAAAGTTGATGCCGTCACCGCTCGGGTAACCAATGGCAATCACAAGAATAGCACCGATATCGTCTGCAATAGCAAGGGTCAAAATCATCACGCGGAGCGCATGCGGCACCTTCTTGCCCAAGATTGCCATGCAGCCCACCACAAATGCAATATCCGTTGCCGTGGGAATTCCCCATCCGTGCGAAGTTCCCGGAGGGCAAAGCGCCAAGTAAATCAAAGCCGGGAAAAGCATACCGCCAGCAGCCGCAATAATCGGGAGGCTCGCCGCCTTCGGGTCATGGAGTTCGCCGTAGGTCATTTCGCCCTTGACTTCAAGACCGATATTGAAGAAGAATATCGTCATCAAGGCATCGTTGATGAACCAGTGCAGGTCAGCAGAGCCGACCCAGCTGCCTATGGTCACCACAAACGGCAAATGCCAAAAATGCTCGTACGATGACGGACTGAGATTCGCCCAGATGAGAGCTGTAAGCGTCATAATGATAAGCACTATGCCGCCCGTCGTCTCCACCTTCATCAGGCGTTCAATCGGGGTGATAATCTTACGTACCGGGGTTTCCGGAAACATGTCTTCAATTTTATCGCTGCTAGTTACTCGTGCTGACATACGTTTTTCAATATAGATAACTTTTACAAAAAATTTCTAGCATAACACCCATTGTAATACATAAATAGGAATAATACTACAATTCTGCTATAAGAACATCGCCAAGACGCCTTTCAACTTCTCGATGCTCACCGGTTTGGCGATATGCTCGTTCATGCCCACTTCGAAAGAAGCCTGGCGGTCTTCATCAAACGCGTTGGCGGTCATGGCAACAATCGGAATACCCGCCACATCCTTGTTGTCAAGGGCGCGGATACGTTTAGTAGCCTCATAGCCATCCATTACCGGCATGCGAACGTCCATCAAGATAACGTCAAACGGCCTAGAAGTTGCCTTTGAAAGCATTTTCACGGCTACATCGCCGTCTTCTACGGCAGTCACGATAAAGCCATTGTCTTGGAGGATTTCCATCGTAATTTCGCGGTTGAGGATATTGTCTTCGACCAAGAGTATTTTCTTTCCGGCAAAGCCCGAATCGGCAAGATCTTCGACATCCTTTTCGCGCTTCTTGGATTGCACCAGCTTGAATTCGAATGTCATGACGACTTCGGTACCCACATGCAGGCGGCTCGCGATTTCAATCTGGCCACCCATCATTTCGACAGAGTTCTTCGTAATGGCAAGTCCAAGACCCATGCCGCGATTTTCCTTCGAAGCAGACAATTCCCTCGTGAACGGTTCATAAACCGTCTTGAGGAACTCTTCACTCATGCCGATACCATTATCCTTGATACGGAACTCATAAGCGGCATAGCTCGACTTCGTGAGCGGCGTTTCCTTGACACTCATCGATATGGAGCCGCCTTCCCTCGTAAACTTGATCGAGTTCGAAAGAATCTTGAGCAGCGCCTGGCGCAAGCGATTCTTATCGCAAACAACCTCATCATCATTGATGTCGACGCAGTCGAGCTCAAATTTCAATTCCTTCGCCTGCAAGTCATTGCGGATATCGCGTTCCACTTCATGAATAACTTCGAACAAGTGTGTCGGCGTTTCGTTGAGGTCGAACTTGCCCGATTCAATTCGACTCATATCGAGAATGTCATTGATAATCGAGAGCAATCGATCCGAGCTCTGGTCTATCTTGACAAGGCAATCCTTTACACGTTCACGGTCTTCCAAATGCGATGTCGCAATTGAAGTAAGGCCAATCACTGCATTGAGCGGGGTGCGGATTTCATGGCTTATGCTATTGAGGAATTCCTTTTTAGCACTGTTCGCAGCCTGTGCCGCCGAGAGCGCCTGCTTCAACGCATCGGCCTGGGTCTCAAGCTGTTCCTTCTGCTCCAACTGCAAACGGGTAGATTCATCGACGCTGATAAAGCCTGCCACAATCTGTTCCTGGGCATCGGGAGCCTTGCCCGCCATCACAAACTTGAGCTGCCAATATTCAACAACGCCATTGATAATCATACGGTAGTTGACGTAATAGGCGCTCTTTGCAGAAAGCTTTTCGCGTACCACATCGCGAGTGGTCATGTCAATGAACATCTTACGGTCATCCGGATGCACAAGCGTATTCGCAATCAGCTTCAGGCGGTCTTCAAAATTCCCGACCTTTTTCCAGTTCGGGTTGTCGGCCCAGTTATTTTTCTTGACGTAATAAAGATGGTCTTCGCGAGTAGACGGGTTAATAAAGCTCACCAGCGAGAAGTCTTCAGAAAGGCCCTTGATCACGGAAAGTCTTTCACGTTCAGCTTCAAGAGCAACCTTTTCGTCGTTCACATCTTCGACACCAATGAGCACGTATCCTTCACCCTTGCCATCGGCAAAGCCAATCAACGTATGGCGCAGCCAAACCCAGTTGCCGTTGATAAACCAACGCATATCCACAACTTTTCTCGATTCCGATTCACCCATCATTTCAAGGAAAGCTTCCCTATTGAATACACTATGGCAAAGTTCCAAATCGTCCTTGTGAATTTTCGTCAGTTCATCATTGTTCATGATATCGTAAAGAGAAACATTGCAATCAAAGCGGCTGAGAATTTCATTGTATAAATCGTTCATAAAGCTCGGATAAACGACATACGAGCCCGATTCCGGATTGACATAGTAAATATGAATGAAGTTCTTGGACAAAAGACCTAGAAGTTTCATTTGCATGTAACGGACTTTACCTACATCATCCTGTTTGGAACGATCCGCTTCACCCGCAAAGCAACGTACCGCCACGCGACGGAGCAACACATAATAAGCAACAAAAAGGGCAAGCACCGCCAAGCCAAAGCAAAGCAAAATAAAACGGACTTTATGGATTGAGGCAAAAGCAACTTTTTTCGGAGATGAAATTGCAATGCTCCAATGATTTACCGCAAGCGGCTTATAATAGAAGCAATTGGATTCTTCCCAATAATTTTCAACACAACCTTCGCCCGTGCCACCCGCAAGCATGCTATCCAAAAGCGCCGAGAACAAGCCCTTTTCGTTATCCATTTCGTTAACGTAGTCACGGATACTCTTGAGGGAATCGTGCTTCGTGTCGGCAATCAAGCGACCGTCATCACGGTTGACAACATAAACGTACATCTTATGGTCGTAACGTTTATCCTTACGCAAGTATTGATGGATAAGACCTAAACTAAAATTCCAGAAAGCGACTGCGACAACTCGGTCATGACTTTTGATAGGCACAAAATGGTACAACAGCTTTTCTTCGAGCTTATCGCTTTCAAGGCGTACAGTCACATGCGATTGTGGTGTAGCCTCTTCTTCAAATGAAATTCCCAATTTTGAGGAACTCATCAAGGTGCCATCCGGCGTAATTACAGTATCGCCCGGCAAAAGAATGTTTATTTTCTGGTCCCGCAAGAATGGCTGCAATTCGTCTAGTTTTGGCTGCAAGCTATCCGTCGAGTAGTCGGCACGTTCACCCAAGGCATCGGCCACAAACTGGAGCGTTCCGCCGTAATGCAAATTGCTCATGATAAATTCGTTCGACGCCACCTCGGCATATTCACGAAGTCTGTTAAAGCAACCGTCCTCGACAATCTTCAGTATTTTTTGGCTAACAAACAAGAATACCAATGTTGTCAAAACAAGTAAAAATACAGCAAAAACCAGGTGATCCCGGTTCATCACTTTTTCATTATGGACACCATCAATATTCTTCATCTTCAAATCATCACTTTTTAATGAACTTGGACAAAATATACTTCATTTTATCAATGTCTATCGGTTTGGATATGTGTTCATCCATACCCGCATCAAGCGCAGCCTTGCGATCTTCCTCAAAAGCATTTGCAGTCATCGCAACAATCGGTATACGGGACTGGTAACGCGCCGGGAGTTCTCTAATCGCACGTGTTGCGGCAAAGCCATCCATGATAGGCATCTGCACATCCATTAGGATAAGATCATACTGCTTGGGCATCGACTTCTTTATCAATTCAACAGCTTCTTTTCCATTTTCAGCCGTGAACACCACAAAACCACAATCGGCAAGGATATCGCTTGCAATTTGGCGGTTCATTTCGTTGTCCTCGACAAGCAAAATTTTTCGACCCGCAAAATCAGACGTGGCAACGGAATTCTTCATTCCTTCTTTATTTTTATAGTGGAGCTTGAATTCAATACTCAGTATAACTTCTGTACCCTTATTTTCTTCGCTAAAGATTTCAATATCGCCACCCATCATTTCCACGATATTCTTGGTGATGGACATGCCAAGGCCTGTTCCCTGGATACCGCTCACCGTCGAAGAATTCGCACGCGTAAACGGTTCGTAAATGGTCTTCAGGAATTCTTCGTTCATGCCCATGCCATTATCGCTGATGCGGAACACAAACATCGCAAAGCCCGGCTTTGACGATTCCTTTTCTTCGACCTGCATCATAACGGAGCCGCCAGCCTGCGTGTACTTAATTGCATTCGAAAGCACATTCAGGAGCACTTGATTCAAGCGAAGCTTGTCGCACATGATTCCCGAATTATGGATATCGGTTTTCACTTCAAACTCAAGATGCTTTGCATCGACATCCGCTTGAACAATGTCCTTGAGCGTATCAATAATATCAACGAGATCTTCGGCATTTTCCGAAAGCATCATCTTGCCCGATTCAATGCGGCTCATATCCAACACGTCATTAATCAGCGAAAGCAAATGATTCGAACTTTGTCCAAGCTTTTTCAAGTAATCCAGTACAACGTCCTTTTCGTCGATATGCGCCATCGCAAGCCCGGTAAAACCGACAATCGCATTCATCGGCGTACGGATATCGTGGCTCATATTCGAGAGAAAAGCCGTCTTTGCGCGGTCAGAGGACTGCGCCATCGAAAGTGCTTTTTGCAACATGACCTGTTGCTTTTCAAGCAAATCATTCTGCTCGGCAATTTTCGCATCGAGTTCAAGTTTTTCGACCTGGTCATCACTCAAGAGCATAAACGAAAGCACAAAGGAAACGACTTCGTTTTCTTCGTTACGTTCAATCGTCGTAAACCTGGCGCGCAGCCATTCGCCACTTTCAATCTTAAATTCCTGTTCACGCTGGTCGGCATCTTTCAAGAACTTCTGCACATAGAAGAGGTTCGAAAGCTTTAGCCAATCCTGTTTAAAATCATCCGAAACTATGCCACTGATTTTCTTGACTTCACCAGAGTAGGTGCTATACAGGGGGCGTTTTTCCACCCACGAGACATTCGAAGACTTGATAGTACGGAAAGAATTATCCTCGACATTCACAAAGTAAATGGACACGTAATCGTCATAAAGGATATCGTTCACAAAGTCCTTGAGAATCAAATCATCCTTTTCGGCAAAACCAAGCGCCACAGCCTTGGGGCTATCGAGTTCGTTCCCGACCTTTACAAATTTCATTTCGCAATAATGCGGACGACCATCGACATTACCGCGATACGTTGTAATAAACGTTTTTCTCAAGGAAAGTTCGCGCTTAATGTTTTCTATAGCGCCAGCCTCACGCATCATCTGGCGGTCGCGTTCCCAGACAACACCATTTACATATTCTTCAAAAGCCTTAGAATACAATACACCCGAGCGGAAGCGGCTACCGAAAAGCGATTCCGATTCCTTGTTCATGGAATAAGGTGTAATGGAATCTTTTTCAAGATCAATGTAGTAGACCGAAGAATACTCCGATGCCAAAATATCGATAATTTCAAGATCCTGTTCAATCTTTTTCTGGTGCATGCGCGCCGTACGGATTTGCTCATCCTTGTCGGCAAATCCAATCACAAAAGCCCTTTGCTTTTTGTTTACGGCAACAACCTTACATTCACAGAACCGATCGGCATAGTTGACATACTCAAAGCTCGTGACGCCTTTTTTCTGGAGAAGCGGCTTTAAATTTTTAACAGAAAGTTTTCTGATAACAAAGTCGACATTTTCAGGAGAGACAACCTTATTTGCAATAAAATCAATGGCACCGCTATAAGTCTTTTCGCCAAGCGAGGTGCCGAGCATTTTCTGGATATTTGCATTGAGCTTGTGTGCAGTCACCAAGTCCGCTTCTAGGTCGCAATAGAAAATGCACGAATAATCCGAGGCCAAAAGCGACGTCACTGCAGCATCTTCATCCATGCGTTTCCGGCGGTTGATTTCGTTTTCGGCAAATCCTGCCACTAGCTTTAGCACTGCAAAATTTTTCTGCGATTCCTTCGGATTATCGAGAACAAGAACTCCAAAACGTTCTTCGTCAGAAACAATTGTCGAGGCGCTTATACTCTTTACATCTTGAACCGGCAACTCTCTATACAACCTATCCCAAACGCCATACTCGTCATTTTGCGAATCGAGATAGACGGCGTCCATGTCCCCCACGGAATCTATCCATGGTTTAAAGAATACTATCGGAATACGTTGAAGGTCCGCCTTGTTGGGCCTTACACCCTTGCGGCACCATTCATACGTACTGCTAAGAGTTTGCCTTTCCTTGTCGCTTTCGAGAATGTAAGCCCTATCAGCCGCATAAAAAGAAGCGAGCGTTGAAAGCAGTTCCTCGACAGCATCCCTTGAACGGTTTTCCTTATAAAGAACATCGATACAGTCACGAATGGCAGCATCTTGCTTTTGCTGTTCCGAAACGTTGTACGCGACCATCATTGCCTGGTACTCGTTCAAGATTTCATTCTTTGAAACATAGCAGACAAAGCGGCTGTAGTGCCAGCCAATGTGCGGCGAATAGAATCTGCAAGTATATTCCGGGATTGAATCGCCCTTCTGGAACTGGTCAATAAGCGTCTTGGCCGAGAGGTGCTGGACAAAAGCCTTCCTGTATTCCTTATCGACAAGTTGATCTGCAATTTTTCGTATAACAGCATCGTATGACGGAAAATCAGTGCCAAACGATTCGCTCACATCGACCGACTTTCCTTCGACAATTTGAATAAACGGCCGGTAGATATTTCCTTCGGAAAGGTTCACCTTGAAATAACTGTAAGCTTTATCAAGAATTGCCTTTCCGTACAACTTTTCGTTCAGGGCACTCTGCAAACGCTCACGCTTGGTATCCAAGTCCATCGTCGTGATTTCTTGACGCAGTTCATCTTCTGCCGTTTTCTGGATTAACGCAAGCTCGGTAATATCCTTGTGCCAGCCTTCAAGCCGTACACCTTTTTTATAATCAAAATTACGGTTCCCTCCACAACGGACAAAACGAACTCGACCATCGGGAGAATGCCATGGGTACTGAATTTCAGCCGCCTGACCAGCGCTCATCTTATCGACATACGCCTTCACTTCGGCAAAATGTTCCGGATCAATGTTATCGAACCAGGCATGAAAAATATCTTCCCCAGAAACACCTTCCGAAAGGCCGAGCAATTTCAGCATCGTTTCGTTGGCGATCATCCGTGGGGCGCAACCTTCATCGATTTCAACAGCCCAAAGACCGATGCCAACAGCATCCAGAATATTTGTCGTCAAGGGAATCAAATTTTCAGCCATAAACATTTACCATAACTACCTTATAAAAATAATACGTTTTATCATCAATATTTCAAACCAACGAAAATAAATATGTCAAGGCAAACAACACTTTATACCGATTTTCGAACCACATTTCCCGAAAAAAGTACAAAAAATCCGGATATCTTTCGATATCCGGATTTCATTCCCATATACAGCCAAAATTAGAAGAATGCAGGCGGCCAACGCGGGTTCTTGGAGGACATATCGATCTTGTAGAAGTCCTTCTCGAAACGTCCGTCGTCCATGCCGTACATCTGCATCACGTGGCGAGCAATCCACTTGCCAAGTTTCAAGACAGTGAGTTTCTTGCGAAGACGACCCTGGCAGTCACGGTTCATGATATCCGGAAGCGTGGAGGTCGTGAGAATTTCGTCGATAGCCGGGCTATTGAGCTTTTCACGGGCTTCGGCACTGGTGTGGAAGTGCGTCACGCCGAAGCAAACGCGGTTCGGGTGGCCCTTCTTGATGTGTTCGCAGCACTGAACGATCGTTGTACCCGTGCGGACCATGTCGTCGAATACGATCACGTCCTTGCCTTCGATTTCTTCGATGCTGATGTCGGAAAGTTCCGGGTTGAAGGTCATGGAAATTTCGCGTTCACCAGTACGAACCTTGTCCATAACAACGCGCTTGCATTCCGGAAGCTGGAGAGCATCGTATACAGCGTTCATGAACGGACGTGCACCCTTGTCCGGGGAAACGATAACGAGGTTGTTGCCATCCTTACCGGTCTGAACAAAGTTGCTGTTCTTGATGTAGTGAGCGTAAACGTCGGTCGGAATCAAGTTGTGGAAGTGACCTTCGAAAACGTCGTTGAAAAGGTTCTGGACCTTGATGCTGTGGTTGTGGCAAGTCACAACGGCATCGACGCCAGCGGTCTTCAAAAGCTGGGCGTAAAGGAGGCTCGTGAATGCCTGACCGTCGAACTTCTTGAGGTCGATGTCCGGGCGATCCTTTTCAAGTTCGCCAATGCGGTGCGGACCACGGTCCTGAGCGCTATAGAACAAATCCGGTTCCACGAGAACGACCTGTTCGGCACCGTTATCCTTTGCGGCGCGAGCGAGGATACAGTTACGCATAGCGTAATCGTTACGGCTGCGTTCGTGGTTCGAAACAGAGCAAATCAAGACAATCTTGCCTTCCAAGCGGCGGCCGATACGTTCCATATCGTCCACATCCAGCATGTAGCGGGGGCAGAATTCGGAGTTGGCGAAAGTCTTCAGGGAGACCACGTCGGAGATATCTTCACGGAGGCCGATGTACTGAGCCATGTCGATGGCAAACGGATCATCGGTAAAGTTACCGGTCACGATAAAACGATCTGACATATTTTTGCCTTGATTGAAGGGTTGTTTTTTGTGTTATTGCCAAATATAGTTAGAATCTATCCACGTTTCAAGTTTTAGGGCAAGAAAATCACCAAAAGCAAAAAAGCCCCGGCTTCCGCCGAGGCTCTTTTTTAGATACTTTGTTCTAAAAGAAGCTAATTACTTAGCGTTGCGCTACTTCGTAGCGCAGTCCTAAGCGGCTCAGTCATAGAAACAAGCAAGCTTGTTTCTGCGACACTCGCCTTATTAAGCCTTCTTGCAAGCTTTCTTGCAAGCAGCCTTCTTGGCCGGAGCCTTAGCAGCCTTGCAGTTCTTGCGCGGGTCGCCAGCGTAGACAGCAGCCTTGCCGAGTTCTTCTTCGATGCGGAGGAGGCGGTTGTACTTGCAGACGCGGTCCGTACGAGAGAGGGAACCAGTCTTGATCTGGCCAGCGGCAGTACCGACGGCGAGGTCAGCAATGAAGGTGTCTTCGGTTTCGCCAGAACGGTGAGAAACGATCGGAGCATAGCCTTCAACCTGAGCGCGCTTGATAGCAGCGAGGGTTTCAGAAACAGAACCGACCTGGTTCACCTTGATAAGGATAGCGTTAGCGATGCCAGCCTTGATGCCTTCGTCGAAGATGGTCGGGTTGGTCACGAACAGGTCGTCACCCACGAGGTTGATCTTGCCACCGAGCTTGTCAGTAAGAACCTTCCAACCTGCCCAGTCAGCTTCATCGAGACCGTCTTCAATGGAGAAGATGGAGTACTTGTCGATGAGCTTTTCATAGAGCTTGACCATGTCAGCAGACTTGACAGTCTTCTTGGTGCTCTTCTTGAACGTGTAGGTAACAGCCTTGGAGCCTTCCTTTTCAGTTTCCTTGTCGCAGAATTCGGAAGAAGCAACGTCAAGAGCGATCTTGATGTCCTTGCCGAAAACGTAACCAGCGTTTTCAGTAGCGGTCTTCAAAGCAGCGAGAGCCTTTTCGAGGGTCATCACGTCCTTGATTTCGTAACCGAACTTGTTCTTAGCCGGCTTGATAGCAACGCCCGGAGCAAAGCCACCTTCGTCACCAACCGTCGTATCGAAACCACCCTTCTTGAGGACAGCCTTAAGAGCGTGGAAGATTTCGGTCACCATCTGGAGACCCTTGGAGAAAGTCTTAGCGCCAACCGGAGCGATCATGAATTCCTGGAAGTCGATCGGAGCGGAAGAGTGAGCACCACCGTTGATCACGTTGCACATCGGGCACGGGAGGGTGAGCTTTTCAGTGCCATGGAGCTTAGCAATGTACTGGTAAAGCGGAAGGCCAGCATCCTTAGCAGCAGCAACGCAGACAGCCATGGAAACGCCGAGGATAGCGTTTGCACCGAGCGTGTTCTTGAGCATGCGGTTGCCGTCGAGTTCGATCATAGCGTCATCAACTTCAGTCTGCTTGGACGGATCCATGCCGATGATCTTCTTTGCAATCTTCTTGTTCACGTTATCCACGGCCTTGTAAACGCTCTTGCCGAGGAACTTGCTCTTGTCACCGTCGCGGAGTTCGCATGCTTCGCGTTCACCGGTGGAAGCACCACTCGGAACAGCAGCGTGACCGGTCACACCGTTTTCGAGGGTAACATCAACTTCGAGAGAGGGATTGCCGCGAGAGTCAAGAATCTGGCGGGCAACAACGGATTTAATTAAAGAAGCCATTTTTAGCCTTTTGTTTTAGAGTGAAAATTTTGATGCAAAAAATATAGAAAAGTAGGAAGTAAGCAGTAGACAGCAAGAAGAAAAAATGTGAAGAATTAGTTGTTAGCGATTA
Organism: Fibrobacter sp. UWB11; assembly: GCF_900143015.1. NCBI lineage: Bacteria > Pseudomonadati > Fibrobacterota > Fibrobacteria > Fibrobacterales > Fibrobacteraceae > Fibrobacter > Fibrobacter sp. UWB11. The sequence goes on from NZ_FSRT01000002.1 coordinate 644,122, forward strand.
GTCGTTGGTCATTAGTCGTTAGTTGTTAGTTAATGCTCCTCCGTCATCCTGACTCTGGATCCTGTAAGGAGACAGAGGAAGGATCCTGTGAAATTACTTTCTTGCGAATCGCAGTCCCACCCAAATTGTATGAAGGTTGAACATGCTGTATTCCTTTTCAGATTCAACCGGATTTTCAAACGCTGCGGTTAAAGCGACACCCATGTTCCACTTTTCGTTAATAGACCAAGTATGCCCCACATCAAAAGTGAGGCTGTAATTTGGGGCAGATGTTATCTCAATAGCACCATGATTCCTGTCTGCAACACCAGTCTTTTCCTCTTCTACCTGGGTTTCGATAATGGAGAAACCGAATGACGCACCGGCATGGAAACCCGTCAAGGGTGATTCCTTTTGGGCAAAGGGAAATACCGTAAATCCGGCCCCAAAGAACAATCGCGTTGAAAAAGAATGAAGCTCACTGTAGCGAAGATAGTCTTCATACTCTACCCTGTGATTATGGAACGAATATCCTTCATCATCGCCATCGTATTCCACGGGTTTACTCATTACATAACAATCAAACACATGGAAACCTTCAGTGTACGTTCCCTGAACAACACCAAATACAGCCAGCTTTTCCCAGCCATACCCCACTTTCAAATCCAGCACTGGGCCATAGCCCACGTATTCCACCCTGTCTCGCGGAGCATATTCCCCACTAGGCCCCGTATCCACACAATCCTCATGTTCAAAACATTCACCCACATGGTCATCTGCCTGTTGCAACCGACGAGGGCGTTCCTGTTCCACGTAATCCGCCTTGGCGATGCCTAGAGAACCTTCCAAATAAAGTCCCTTGGCCGAAGCACCAGCGACAAGAACAGAAATTACCAAAACACAACTCTTAAAAATCTTTTTCATAAAAATGTCCCTACGAAAACCAGCCACCTTTAATCTTTACCAATTCCCATTTTCCATTTTTCTTAGACAAGTAGTAATACCATCCTTGATCCCCTTCTCCGACATCCAGTATTACCAAATCGTGACTCTTGTTAAATACGGCATTATATATAATCGGAGGCGATTCAAGTAAGAAACCACCCCAAAAAAGCGGTACAACAATAATCTTTGGAATCCAGAAAGATTGAATTTTCCGCAGTAATGGCCAATCCCGATGTTTCCAATCAACTTTTGCATTCATAAAGTCATTCATTAGCGTTTTATATTCCTTGCTCAAAACAAGAACCTTGTGGCCCATTGGTGTTTTGTCCATGCAGGCAAATTTCGCTTCTTTCCTTCCATCCCGACGTGCATGGAACATATCAATCTTATCCATTTCATTCATATCAGAAGCAGACGTGTCAAAATACACCACATTCATCCTCTGAACAAAGTAAATGCTATCATATATGCTATAAGCCTTTTTCAAACCAGACACAGCCTCTTTAAGCGGGATATCCATAATCACCGCATTTAACAAATCTGAATGTTCACTCCTATTTTTTAGATTGCCATTAGGATCAACAAGTTCTATTGAGAGTACACTATCCTTTTTCATAAGGGATTCGCGCTTTTCCTTATCAAGCGTATGCCAATAGGTATCTTTAGTATAAAGCTCCATTACAACTTTATAGATTTCGCGTAATTCAGCCGCCAAAGAATCGTCCGGCGCAACCGTCCCGCAAAGAGAATCCGATGACAATTCCCATCTCGCAAAAAAGTGATCCCTGTAATCGTTCATGGAATCGCGCGACAGCGTATCACCCGTTGCCTGGAACCGCTCATAGAATTTAAACGCACGCGTAAGGACCGTGTCCAACGGCAGTCCTTTTAACGCCTCAAACCGTTTTGCTTTTCGCACTTCATCTTCATTGGATTGCGAGCACCCGCAAAGGAACAACGCTATCAATAAAAACGGCAGCCAACACAATTTCATCATTCAATTGCTAATACGTCTTGTGACTTTTCACGATATCTATCAAAATTTTCTCAATATCCGTCTCGCGATTTTTCTGGTTGACTTCAATCGTGAAATAATTATTGTTCTTCGTCATGAGTACCGCATACGCAACACCGTACGAACCGTTTGAAGTCACCATCCAAGCAAACGCATCGCCATCTTGCCTTTCGAATTTCGTCTCGCTATACTGAATCGGCTTATCAGAATTTTCAGCTTTAGTCATCGTCTTGTAATGATCGAAAAGGCCCATGAGAATCAACGAATCCGACTGGCCAAAATCCACACCGCTTTCGGTTTCAAGACTTTCGAACAAGCTCTTAGTCTGACCATCAATCGCCACCTTCACATACGAATCAGCCGCACCTTCTGCAAGCTCTATCCGCGTATTTACACCTTCCTTCTTTTGAATTTTAAGAGGCACCCATTCAGCAGACGGGAGTTCAAAAGTGAGCGGTTCAGGATACGGGACATCCAATTTAATCACCGGGCTCCCCGTCCAAAAAGATTTTGTCTTATGAAGAATGATATCGTTGTGGTTCTTGGCACACCCGCCAAGGAATAGCAACGAAGCTGAAAATAGAAGTACGATGGTTTTCTTTATGGTTTTCATGATTGAAACATCCTTTATAAAAAATTCAATGCCAGCACATTACGGACGTGTCCTCGTATTTCCAGACGCCGTCTATCTTTTTGAAGTGGTGCTCAAAGCAATTCCAAGACGTGGTCGCCACCCCATTCTCTAAATCCAGATAAATATCACCAAGCCCATCCGCACCATAATCAAAACACATATCAAACTCATTCCAGCTGATTTCTATCGGCAAAAATTCCGTTTTGTTGTATCTGTCTTCTTCATGCTTCATGGTCCCTGTCCAGCGGTCACAACCCGAAAACACGTCAAGGGCTTCCCAGTCTTCACCTGTCAAGAACAACCTCTTGAAATTCGCTCCCTTCGTATCGACGCAGAAGGTATCGATTGTCGTATATTTGCAGCCCGTCTCCACAACCACACCGAATGTTTGCGAAAAATTCTTGTCAACTCCACAGGGTTCCGTCGTATAAGAAACAGACCTATTTTCTACAAAATAATCCTTTCCGCCTTCTTTCCTGTACCACGCCAAAAGTAAATCGTTCAATTCCTTCTGTACACCTTTCTTCGCGGGCCTTCCCTTGCAAATGGCCTCGGACCGTGCATGAATCCGCTCAAAAAACGGACTATTCAAGGTCTTGATGGAATCCATCACCTTTGCATATTTCGCCGAATCCTCTATGCTTACGACCCATTTACGTTTCGCTATCTCAAGGGGATGGACAGAATCGGGGTTGGCAATCTCCTTGCCCTCCAAATCCCAATATTTCAATTTTTCATAGCGCTTGAAAATCGCGTAGGCCTGGTTCAACTTGATAAAGGCGGAATCATTTTCCAATCGTTTCTTAGTAGCCTCCACGCTATCATAGAAAGCCTTCTTCTCTTTTTCAATTTTTTCGACTTCCTTGCGGTGCTTTTCTTCCCACTCTTTTTGACGTAGGGCCTCTTCGACCAAAATCGAATCCTTCTTCGCGCGTATCGCGTCACATACATCCGAATCCGTCCTCGCATTGCATTCGTCAAATGCTTCCTTCAGCGAATGCAACTGATTCCGCACAAACTTCTTGTAGCCGACTCTCTCATCCCCGCAATAGAACGCCATACCCGCAGTCTTACGGGCTGCATCATCGCCGATTTCAGCCAGAACCTTTTCCGAAACGTTCGCCGGCAACAGGATATCCTTCATTTCTTTTCCGGTGTATTCCCTGCCGGTAAATTTACCCTTAGAATCGAATACGAGATTGAATCCATCTTCTCTAGGTAAGCACCCCTTCGGTGATGACTTGCCACCATAGCAAGAATAGAACGGAGTCTCCACCCGCTTCTTTTGCTTGAGATTTTTCACGCTGTCATAGCAATAGTTATAATTCTCGTCATCAAAGGCGGTATGGATTTGAGCGGGCACATTGGAACCCAGCACCAGGTAGTTTTTGCCCTGGATATTGAAGCAGCCCAAACTCGTTCCCCTTCCCTCGGGGTGTCCATCCATATTCATCACTTTAGAACTTCCGTAATAATTCACTTTTGGATGTTCGTAGGTCGAATAAAAAGAATAACAGGGGAACATTCCCGGCGCAGGCACCGTGTCCTTTTTCGTTTCTTTCGCGTCATCATCCGAAGCGCATTTCTCGCCCCCGGAGCAGGAGCAACCTCCAAGCCATTCACCCTCATCGTTGTCCACCGAATCTGCGGCAGCAGGTGCGCATTCCCCGTCAATCACCACATTCAGCTTCGTCTTCAGGGTAGAAACTTCATACTTGGGGCACGAACATGAAAGCGAACTTTTCCATTCCACCTTTAACTTTTTCCCGTAAAGTTCTTCGATAAAGGACTTTTCGATTGGCCGCTTATTTTTCTCAGAAATTTCGTGCGAGATGTAATATTCGTAGGCGCTTAGTTTATCCATAGACGGTGCCGGCACGGCGCTGTTCCGCAAGCGAGCTTCGTCCGTACAAATCTTGCAGACGTTCCCACTAGGGGCATCCTTGTAATCTCCCTTAAATTCAATCCGTTCGCCCTTGTAATCCAGCACAAAATCGTTTTTCCAGAAAGCATTGCCGCACGCAAGCGAATCGGGCCATTTCCATTTTCTATCGGCAACAGCCTCCCCTACATTCCAGATTACCATTTCATAGCTGTTTTCAGTCTTCGAAAAATGCAGGACGCAAAAATGTGCCGTCGAAGGTCCCTTCGCCCAAGAGATTCCCGAAGCCAAAAGCAAGAACAAGACACCTAGACGTTTCATTTTAGCAAGTCCTTCACTTCGATACAGTTTGTCGGGCAGACGTATTCTTCACCGCACTTTTTCCAATATCCCGCAATAGAGTGCCCATAAGCCTTAACATCTTCGACCTGTTCTAGTTCAAGGATGTTCAGCTTTTTCTTGCCCTGCATGTCGCGTTTGCCGCACTTGCCCACGACACGCACACTAAAACGCACATTCCTCTCGACCGTATCGAAATTGCAGGTCAGGGAGTTTTTTGATGTCACGAAAAACGTTTTCCCGTACAAACTCTTTGCAGGTATTCCCTTGAGGGCTTGCGCATCGATATGCTGCGGGATAGGCATATAGACCTTTACCGCAATCTTGCTTGTTGCATGGCAGGTATCCTCTTCCACAAAATGCGAAAGCAGGCGCTTCCCGTACTTGCCGAAATCCATCTCGTACGATTTTTCCACGCGCATCGCCCCCTCGCAATCTATCTTGTCGTTCTTCTCGACAAAACGGGGCTCCGGCAAATTGTCGTAACGATTCAACAGATAAAGTTCCGCATCCTTGCCGCCCGCCACGCAATAGTCCAAAGCGGGAATGGTTTCGCTGCACTCGCCCACGAGCTTTGCCGAAAAATCGACCTTCATCTGCGGAAGTTCCGCATTTCCGTTGGTTTCCCACTCTCCAGTCCACTCGCCCTTGAATGTTTTGCCGTAAAAAATCTTCAGAGTCTCACGAGCATTCCGCAAATACCACCGGTCACCGGAACACCTGTCGCCTCCAACCACTTTACTTCCGTATAACTTTACGTTCTCGATTCGTGCAAGTTCAATCGGATGATACGGGCAATGAATACAGGTGCTAATACCTCCGCCTCCACCACAAAGGTTGCCAACAAGCTTGCCATTTTGGCAACGGATATCATTCGGAAAATAGAGCTTGCTTTCTGTTTCCCATTTGGCTTCGCACGGAGTTTGCTCGCAAGGAATCTTCTTCGGATAACTCCATTCCTTTATCGGTTCATTCAAGTCCTTGACAAGCAGGGGGCGATACGTACTGTCGTTCAGGATTTCTGCACAGTATTCCGCAACGCCCGCCGGGGCGGCAAAGGCGTACAAGGCAAGCCCAATAAAAAAGATGAAAATACTACAAAGTTTCATAAAACTATTCCCAATCCATCGGAATATCTCTCCCTTATTTACAAATATAATCTTACCTACACCATATAAGAACAAAAAAATTTTACTTCTCTACAACATGCCCCGAGAGTTCACGGAAATCGCCTGTTTTATACAAGGTAATTCCAGGCGAAACCAAGTGAAACACGGACTGTTCTGCAAGCGTTTCCACATTGAACTCAAAGGAATCCAGACGATTGCGGTAGCTGTCCGTAGAATTGTCGAACGAAACCATGTAAGGCGGGTGCAAAATCTTGCCCTGGTTCGCAAGCGAAATAAGCTCAACTCCGACCCTGTCGTTAGAAACAACCCACGCATCCACAGGCGGGATTTTTTTCACGAGCGACATTAAAATTTGTCTATAACGGGCATGTGCACGCGGTTCCTGCATAAAGTCATAAGGGCTCGCATGCGAGGCATCAGTCGCTTCGAACACCTCAAGCCCCACATTCTTGAGACCTTTCAAGCGGTCCCTCGACCACATGCTCATGTGGTAAGGCGAAACAAAGGCAATTCGCGTCAAGCCTTTTTTCTTCAGAAAACGCCCGACAATGCGTCCCGGGAACTCACCAAAGGCGAGGTTAAAAAATGCAAATCGCTTTTCTTTTTTTAGCGCACGCGGGATGTCGTACAGCGGGTGTTCCCACCACACAGCCACAGGAAAACGCGTCGTTGCAAGCTTTGCAAATAACTTATTAATATTGAACACGAGCATCGTCGAGACAATCGCGCCAAAACATTCACGGCAATCTTCAAGCCTGATGCGGCTGCCGCAAGCATCTAGGAATGCGCCTTCCTCCTCGAAATAGCCCAGCGCCTTTACGTTCAAGTTATTGCGATGCGCCTCCACATACACTTTTTGCATAAACGAAAGTTCGCGTTCGCCAAGACAATTAAAATCCCCGTTAGGGTTGCAACGCATAATCAGGAGGATTTCTTTTGTCTTAGAAACCGCCAACCGGGCATCGACAAAATAATAACGACCTTGCCCCTTGCGTTCCAAAGTTCCCTTTGCATGCAATGATTCCAGTGTACGCCGCATGGTTCCCAACGTCGTCGCATAAGACTGACACATGTCCTTGATTGATGGAAGCGGGCGATTAACCGAAATCTTTCCCGACTTCCAGTCCTCCAGCAGCAATCGCTCTACGCGTTCCGTTTCGAGTTCATGCGCAGACACATCGATTTTTGGCTTTGCCCCCCAAAAGTAGCCGTTGCCGTGTTCTGCATAAATCTTCCCCTGAGACGCCAGCTTCTTGTAAGCACGGAAAATGGTGAACGTCGACGCCCCCGAAGACGCCGCCACCTCGCGCACGGACGGGAGCCGGTCCCCATCCTTATAGCCAACAGATTCAATCCACTTGCAAAAATCTTCGACTGTCATGGTGAACCTCAATATAACACTAGATACAGTTTAGAAGAAATATAGGATTTATAAGAATCACCAAAAGGAAGATGAGGAAGAAAAAAAACTACAAGTACATAGCCATATAGGCTGGGATATAGGTAATCTCAACGTCGGCAGCAGAAAAATTTCTGAATTCCTCGAAATCCATAGCGAACATCTTTACGGAATCCTCTTCCGACAGGAGATTGATATCTTTCACGTTTTCCTTGATCGAAATCAATGAGTCCGTTTTTTCACTAATTGTATGTAAAAGTTTGATTTTTAACGGCATAAGCATTTTGCCGGCATTAGCAAAATGGGATCCGTAGCTTATCATTTATCAGCAATGGCTTTCTTGCGCTCCTGTTTCAACTTTTTGGCACTGATTTTGGGCGTGGGGAGGTTTTCAGGCATTGTGCCGCCAAGTTCGGCAATCGTCTGGCGGACTTTTTTGCCAACGGCATAATGGGTTTCGTTCGCCTGCTCCTTCCCCTTGATGTTTTCACGACGGAGTTTGTCGTCTGTTTGCGTGATACGGAACAGATTCGCCGCAAGTTCGGTGGCACCCATGTGGTCCAGGATCTGTTCGTTTTTCTTGAGTCCCTTGCGCTTGTGAATATCCTTCATTCCCAACCCGTTGTAAAGTCCCTGATAACCGCGATTTTGGAACACGGCGTAATCCACAGGCGTTTCAACACCGGCCGCCTTTGCAGAACTGGCAAGGAATTTGTTGCGAATGGTCACTTCGTCACGAATAGCCAAGCGCTTTTCGTCTTCCGAAAGCTGTGCCGCAGAGTCCGAAATTTCCTTCTGCCGGGTTTTAACAGCAAAATATGTTTGACCCAGGGCAATCACTTCTTTGCGGGGGTCTCCGTTCATCACAATCAGGTAACAAGCGTAACGGGAAAGCTTGATATCGGCGATTTCACGCTGGGCACCTTTAGCGAGGGTTATCATTTTGCCGACGTCGGCAAAATGATCCTCAACATCCAACCCGCTGGCCTCACAGGCGGTTTTTGCACGGACAATCGATTCTTGAAAACGGCGCCACTGGGCATATTCAAGAGCCGTTTGCAGTTCCCTTGCATACCAGAATTCAGTTCCATTTTCGTCGGTGTGCTTGATATTCTCGAACGTCTGCTGAGAATAAGTGACAATTTCTTTTTTAGCCATAGGGCCTCCTGCGTTTATTGTTTCTACTAGGAACGCCCCTGCAATACGGCAAAGCCATATAAAGCAAAAGCGCATCATTCCTTTCTACGGAATGACGCGCTGAGATGTAATGTACCTAATATTTGAAAAACTGGCAAGAGGGGCAAGAAAATTTTACACTAGGTTGAGCCGTCATGTTTTCGTACGCAAGGACATCCATCCGAAAGTCCCATTTGGTAATCGAATTCAATAATTCAACCAGAGCGACTTTCCACTGTTGCTTAGGGACAAAGTCCTTGTATTCCTTGTAAAAATCCATTCTGGATTGCGCAACAACCATTGTTTTCAGCATGTCGCCGAACTTTTCTGTTTGGCCTGTCGCACGGTACATCTCTTTCAACTTGGCATGGACCATTTCAGCAAGCCCCGACCAGTTTTTATGGGCATCCAGCAAGTGCTTTAGGCAATTCTCGGCTTCTTCGAATTTCGATTGTTCAGGTTCCCGAGCTTTTTCGTGAAATGGACCAGGACCTTCTTGGCGCCGTCATTGTTTACAAACAGGCGTTGCCTTTCGATTCGCTCGAAAAGATTCAGCATGTCATTCATGAAATAACGCGCGTCGCGGTAAGCGATAAGGCCACCGTCGCGATACCTGCGGACGATGCTGTCGAACTGGGCGTTGAGATCTTCAAGTTTTAGGGGTTGCATAGTTCGGGTTTCCATGGCTCTTTAGACAATTCTTCCGCAACTTGCGGAAAATTTTTGCGGATACAATTACGCTTCCGATTCACCGATTAGAAAATCTCCCTTGATTAATACGAGAAGTTCGCGTGGATTCATGATTGCACAATCTACTTAACACGGCGCAATACGTATTTTCCCTTGCCTGCGCCCACAACAGGTTCCACTATATTTAGCGTTTTCATCCGCTTTATAAGATTGGTCGCAGTAGCCGGAGCACACTTTAAGATATCCACAATATCGCCAGCACCAAAAACTTGATTTATTTGGATTTCGTTCACAAGTTGCAATATTTTATCCCTTACCGAGGCATTCAACTTAGCATCTAAAATCTCAGATTTGAGCCGTGCAATCCCTAAGTTTTTCGACCCAAATCCCGAATTTTTAACGATAGCCTTCAAAATGAAAGCATCCTGCCGATATTCTGGTTTCGGCAAACCCTGCGCCTCCCTCCCCTTGCCGCCAGAAGCGCGAATCAAACTCTTCGGCAGCAAGATGGAATAGTCACCGAAGAGAAGCTTAAAGTTGCCAACGACAGTCTTCTCGGCCTCTTCTTCGGTCTTAAATTGATGCGAGTCGCACATACACATAAACTCCATCCAGATTCATCGATTTTTATCCAGTTGCTTTTTTAGGTCCGTCTTCATTTTCTTTAACGGATACTGTTCTGAAGTATCGTACATCCCAAGGATTTGAGTTTCTAGTTGGCTGGACATAATATCAAAGAATATTTTTAGTTGACCTTCGTCTATATGAGCTGTAGGTTGGGCCTGCCTAAAAATTTTAAGAAGTTCAGTTCGTTTAGGATCGCAATAATTCCTATACCTTTTTAAGAACTCCACAAGATCCAATTTATGCATATTATAAATGGGTTCAAGATGAAAAACTTCCTTACTTTTATCCACCTTATCCTTTTTTGATCCTCTAGATTCTATACAGATTCGTAATTGTTCTTTTTGCTTATCATCTGTATACATTCCCTTAAATAGTTTTTCAGTCTCAATATATGCGTCATCAATCTTCACCCTAAAAACGCCATCATCCCCAAAATCTTCTCCATAAGGGTAAATCAATTTACTTTCTTCCGTTTCCCCAAAATCTGTATCCGATTTAGCATGATTGCAAACACTACAAGAAGGAATTAGGTTATATAAATTACAAGACAGATATGGATATACATCTTTGGGATAAAAATGATCTAATTCTGGTCGAACATAACATGTCACATTGCCATCTCTTTGACGTTCTTCATGCTCTGCTACCGTAAAAATATACTGACGATTACAATATGGGCATACAGAAACATTCAATCCCTTACAAAATTTATACGCATCCCATTTCCCTTCTGTCGCATGCGAATTACAAAATTTTTCATAGCAAAAAGCTTTCATCAAATAAGCGGCTTTCGTTCTCTTTTTTTCGTCATCAGATTCAGCGTCCTCTTTTTTTACACCATTTAGACCTATATTTTTCGTTCGAAGATCTTTTAGATTATCCCCCACAAGATAGGGTCGGATTTGTTCTTTAAAAGGCTTTGTTTTATCAAATCCTAAAACATCTTCAAGATAGTCTTTATATTTTTTTTCTTTATATACTTCTCCCCATTCTTCTGGGCAATCCGCATCAGATACAGTTTGAACAAACCATTCAACATGGCGTTCAATCATAGACTGCATCACTTTTTTTTCTTTATTATAATACGTTTTTTCGGCAAGAATAGAGCAGTCTATCTTAATCATTTCTTTTTCTCACTTCGCATGCAAGAGTTTTCAAAACAGGATCACCGATACAGTTGAAGACATCTTTTACTACAGTATCTTCTTTTGATAATACACCATTGTAAATACACCTGACAATTTCCTTTATTTTCTCTTCAGCAAACTTTCCTATAGTGCTATCCATAAAGAACGAATCATACAGCATTTCACCAACATTGCCACCAAAAGTTTTCAATTTTTTATTTTTTTGCATTCCATCTTCTAAGAAGAGTATTTGCTTTAGCGGAATATCGGAAAGAACAAACGGAGAATGAGTAATTATTATTACATTAAAATAAATAGATTCATCGTCTTTCCGCAACGCTTTTAGCATTTCAACAAGTCGATAAATGAATTGACATTGGTACTCGGGATGCAGACACACTTCCAATTCATCAAAAATAAGATTTATATTTTTATACTGTATTCGACCATTGGGCACACTCAACAAATTACCAATATGATACGCATGAATTGACAAGGTCTGTAGCAATTGAATTTCACCAGAACTTAATTGATTATATGGTATAGGTTTATCATTTACCTTTTCCCCATTTTCTACTTTATTAACATACAATTCATAATCAAAGAAAGGGGGCGGTAAACAATCATCGACATCATTCAATGAATTAGATGTAACTTTCGTTTTAAAAAAAATATCATCAATTTCTTCTGGCAAACAACAGTCATAAACTTTTATATAATTAATAGTTCGTCTTATTTTCTTTGTTATATGAGAATTGTCAGTCGTTATTTTATCCATCATTTCTTTAAATAACGCAGAATCTTTTTTTATAAAGATAAATTGCTCTTTATCAAACTCAAAGGAGGCTTTGTATTTTTGATAAAAAGGATAGATGTCTACTATTTTAAGAATTTTCAATGTTATATACAAAATACTTTCTTTGGCAGCCTGTGTTAAAGTAGTTAAATTATAAATACTTACAATTTCACTATAGAAAATGCTTCTACTACTTGTAAGCATGGCTCTGATTTTTTCTAATTTTTGCGATCTTTCTGTTTTTTTCCCCGTCCATTCTTCTAATTCAAGCTCAGTTTGAGGTCTTTGAAATCTAATTGGCATACCGTCTACACTATCGTAAGTCGTTAAATATATCAAATACATTTTTTCGAAATATTCTTTGAATTTTTTTTCAATTTTTTTATTCTTTGCAATCTTCATTGATTTAAAATGATAAGGAACAAATATTGTCTTACCTGCTTTTTCCCCATAAATAAGCAACGCAGTCAAGCGTTCTTTTGACAAAAACATTTCTCGCGCTAAATTAACAGTTCCTTCATGCCGGTATGGATTCAAAACCGCAGATCTAATATACCCATCATTTTTATGAAAAATCGGATCAATCCAACATTCTTCACCAATTGATCTATCATCAGCTACACACGAGTCTTCTTTTTGTTTACAAAAAAAACGAAAAACATTCCTTCTGTAATTACTAGATATGTAAGACTGCATTGAATAGTTTGACACAATGGTATAGAAAAAACGAGTCGCTAATTTTGCAATTTCAGAATTCTTCAATCCTTTTTGTTCATCAGTTTTTTCAGCAACGTTTCTTTCAATCTCATCAATTGCAAATTTTTTTTCAAAACCGGAAAACTCTACTCCGAGTGTTTCTATTTTGAGAGCATCCATTGTGAGCTTAATTTCGTCTTTTCCGTGGCAACATAAACAAGCCGTTCTTTCGTATTCTTCATAATCAATTGAAAAAAACAAATCGACATAAAGACCGTCAACATATAATAGTTCGTCAGCCCCCGGACGCTCATTACCTCGTTCAAACATATAAGAAAAATTATTTATAGCCATAAGCACTAAATCCAAAAGCGTGCTTTTCCCACTTCCATTTTTTCCGACAATGGCTTGAATGTTAATATTCTTTTCAAAGAAATCAGGCTGCTTATTGATTAGCGAATTAGGATTTTTTTCAGAGCAATCCTCTTTGTATCGATCATTAAAGTAAAATTTTCCTGGTACAACATTCTTGCGTAAAATAGGATCACAGTTGCGAAGAACTTCTATACAATCTATACTAAACATTTTATTAACCTTTTTTGTTATAAATGATTATTCCAAACTATTTCTAGCTGTCGATTCATTCGCAGATTTTACACTACCAATCGACAAAAAAGACCGATAAGAATCTAGGACAAATCATAAGGAATACGGAGAACATGTGGAGGTATATTTTTAATTTTTCGATTTTTAAACTACCCAAACAATGACAACTGATCTTCTTTTGAATCTTTTTTCTTCGTCACTGATACATCTAGTTTTCCATCCCAATTTTCATCAATTGCAATAGCACCAAGTTCTATTAACTTTTTATTGCCAAGACTTTTCTGGTTGATTCGACAAAAGACAGGACAACAACCATTTCGCAAGGCCTCCGTAGCTCCACTCCATGTGCCACCTTTGTCATAATCAGATTTTACAACAATTGTTCCCTTTGATTGGGCATAAATAAATTTATTTCGTTGCATCGCAAAACCTGCATTAAAACCAGCATCTGGCTTTGCAATAGAGATTAGAAGTAGATTTCCCTTTTGTATCTGGGAAACAACATCACGTTTCTTAATTTTACGTGCCAGAGAATCCGCCAAATATTCTATACAGAAACCACCATCAGCAAGCATCGCCGAAGATGCCGTAGAGTCAACCCCCTTAGCACCACCGGAAACTACACCAAAGCCATTTTTTGCAATCGTCGAAACTGCATGTTTCGTGAAATCAGTATCGTTGTCATCTACATTTCTTGAACCGACAAAACCAGCGTAATTTCGTTTTGTCAGATTCAAATCGCCCGCATAGTAAAATAACGGCGGACAATTTTCCTTTAGCTTACTTTTTAGAACTCGCGGATATTCAGCATCTGCCCTAGTCACGACCTTGACGCCCATTGACGAATATTTTTCAAGTTCAAACGTCAAACTTCCACTTCGATCAAACAAGGATCGAATTCGTTGAATTTCATCATCGGTATATAAGAGTATGTGCTTAAAATCCTCAGTCGAAAAATCTATAACATCCTTAGGCTGTAGCGATTTTTCCATAAGCATTTTTGCAAACTTCGTCCACTCGCTAGGGGTAAACGGTTTACAGGAATCAGCACAAAGATGGCTACATAAAGATACGATTACAGAAGAATTGTCGTTCATGTTAATCCGCCCTCTTTTTAGAACTGCAAGCCAATGCATACGGAAACACATGTTCTGCACCAGCCGTTCTTAGCAAATATCCGCATACAGTCAAAGTCCATTTAGAATCTACAACATCATCAACCAACAATATAGAACCTGTAAGGGATGTGCCATCCCGTAAGCTGAATGATTTTTGAGCATTACTACATTGAAAGGAACTGTTTTCCATCTCTTTTTGCTTTTTTGCGGCAATTTTTTGAATCACATCTATGCACGGAATTCCCAATTTTGCAGCTAACCGAAAAGCAAAATCTTTCACGACATCGCTTCGCAAAGAAGGTACATAGGCAAGTTGAGAGATTCCTTTCTCAGAAATAAGATTTCGCAAGACACTTGCACTTTTTTCCACAAGACTGTCGCAAAATTTTTTCGTCTCGTACTTCCCGTTCTTTACCATTGCTCCATAACCCTGTTCACCATAGATAGATAGGCAAATTCCCTCTTCATTTGGCATATCTATTCGAGTTCGACTGGATACATCTGTTTTTGCCCACTGCACCCTAGGTTCAATTGGTAATAGAACTTTTTCCAAGAACGCAACTGCCTTGCGCAATGAATCTTCTGAGACCACGGAAGAAAATTGTTCGTGGCCTATGCAATTTTTACATATTCCACAATTGTCCGTAGTCTTATCATCCAAGCAATTGACAATGTATTTGCCATAGCATTCATCCGTCTTAATAAAATCAAGCATCTGCGACTGTTCTTTATAGCGAATGTCCTTCACCTCGTTATAATGAGCTTCATTATACATAAAGGTGTTTGCAGATGCATAGTATTTATTCTTTTCTTTATATATAAGTTCCTCATTTTCAAGGAATTTCAACGTTTTTTCAATACGTCCTATTGAACAATTTAAATGGTACGCTAAATCATACAGTTTCACCCCCTCATTTCCAGCGATAAGAGAATACACCCTAGTTGCTTCGGATTTTGAAGGAAAAGCGGTTTCTATGAAATAATTCTGAATATCAAGGTCTTCTATGCCATACATCAAAAACGTATAAGCACGTGTGATATTTCTTCCTGCACGACCTATCTGCTGATAATAAGCTACCACGTTGGACGGCATTTGATAATGAATTACAAATGAAATATCAGGCTTATCGTATCCCATTCCTAGCTTTATCGTAGCGACAATAACCTTGATTTCATTTTTCATGAACAACTGTTCGGTCTCTTGGTTTGTGACTTCGTCCAAACCGCTGTGGTAAGCCCTTGCGTTGATATCATTTTCGTTCAGGAATTCTGTAAGATGCTCGCAGTCGTTTTGTGTAAGGCAATAGATTATTCCAGAACCAGGAATTTTATTAATGTTGTCTAAAAGCCAGGCGTATCGAGTTGCCTTGTATCTTAAATTGAGAACCTGTATAGAGAGATTCTTGCGCATCAATGGGCCTCTAGAAACAAAAACGTCTTCGCCCAGTTGCTGTTTAAGATCTTCTACGACTCGGTCGTTCGCCGTTGCCGTGGTTGCAAGAATTGGAACATTCTTCAGCATGTTGCTGATAACTTTATTTATTCGACAATATTCTAATCGAAAATCATGTCCCCAGTCAGAAATACAGTGAGCCTCATCAACGACAAATAATCCTATCTTGATTTTAGGCAATACATCTTGAACAATCGGCGTAAACAATGTTTCGGGCGTTGTCAAAACTAGGTCAACTTCACCTTTTTCCATTGACTCTAGAATCTGATTTTTCTCTTCTGGAGTTTTAGAACTATTCAAAGTTTCACACTTCAGACCAGCCTTTGTCGCCGCCTCAATCTGGTTCTTCATCAAACTCAGCAAAGGACTAATAATAAGAGTCAACCCCTTTTGCTCTTCTCTCAAAATCTTTGTACAGACGAAGTACACCATACTCTTTCCCCAACCGGTACGCTGCACAACGAGCGTTCTTTTGTTGGTGAGCGTGGCCTCAATGGCCTCGTATTGGCCTTCTTTAAACGAGGCATTTTGCCCTACGAATAGATGAAGAGCCTCTTCTGCTTTTCGTCTCATTTCATTTGCATCCATAACATTCTCTTTAGATTTTAAACTAATGCAACTTCTTGCTCTAACATTTTTCCTTGCCTTCGGATTTCTATCATTAGGCATTCAAGTTGACTGTCAGGAAATCCTTTTTCCTTAAAACGATTCCACAAATTTTCAAAGAGTGCATCTTGGTTTCCTTTCTTCCTAAGTTCTCCAGAACCATACTCAATCAATTTATTTTTCCATTCATCCATCCAAAACCACTGAGCACATGGAATATCTTCTACAAGGTTCGCATAGTTATTTATTCCGACAGCATCGTAATCGGGGAAAAGGATTACACCTGCAAAAGAACTTTTTGTCAACCACGCACGTAATCGAGCGGATAAATTTCCTGCATAGTAAAGAATAATTCCATTAAAATCTGACGGCATCCATCTTAAATCATCAAGTAACTGTTGGTTTTCAACTAGTATCAAAGAGCCATTGCATTCAAATCCATCAGAGTCATCCTTTATCGGCAAAGCAAAACAACCAAGGGATTTTGTAATAAAGGAAACATCTACACCATTAACAATTACGCCGTCACCTACAGCTTTGCAAAGAAAATAGGAAAAATCAAGCGTCGTTTGACCGGCTTTTGTATTGCTGTTTTTTGCAAGATTTTGAACGCGGGCAGGAAGGTCATCTAAATCTTTTTTAGGAGCAAGACGAGCTATTTCCCATTCAAGAGTTTTCTCGTCAACAACCCTAAATACTTTTCCTTTACCGACTTTTTGGATAGAAATACATCCCTTTCTTTCTGCCCAAATTTCTAATTCTTTTCGCAATGATTGTGCGATAGATGAGAAGGCCACTTCCTTTTCAGAATAGATTCTTGTCAAAATATCAACCCAGGCATCATTCCTCATTACGCACCTCGATTGGATCCAGCGTTATTCGCTGTTTGTCTGTCACAACATTTCTGTTGTTTCTCTTTTCAATACGGATACAATAACGGACTGTTGTTTGTGCTGTTGGAGAAGCAAAAAGCAACACAAAACCAAACTCACGAGCAGCCGCAATCAACTTTTTCTGGTTTTCTTCATCAATGCTTGCAGCCTCATCAAGATAGCATATTGATGTTGTCGCGTTCTTTTTATCCGTCATCCAATGAAGCAACGCCAAGCCGAAAATAAGTTTCGCCATAAGAACGGTCCCATTAGAACCTATTGCATTTAAATCACTAAGATTCTGTTCTAATTCGCCTTCTTTCTGAACCTTGATAGATAAATCAAACAAGTTTTCTAGTCTAAGCTTATCATTGTTATCACAGAATCGGAACAATTTTTCTTTAGCTTTGTCAACTTCAGGATTTCCCGCATATCCTTCTTTCGCATCAGGGCTAAACAAGCCCATTGAATCGGCAGAATCAGTGCTATGTCTTGCTATTATTTTAACAGCATCAAGAATGTCTCGAGGATTTATCTCAATGGAAAGCTTTTTCAAGTCCGAAACACGTCTTTTCGTAATCAACACATTAAATTTGGCTAAATCATCTTCAAAAGTTTTGTATTGATTAACTAATTCGATGAGAATATTTCCCACTCGTGTAATAGCCACATGGAGATTGTGTTGTATGGCGGCCTCTTCTTTGGGCAATGTATGAGCATAATCAAGAATACGCTCCGTCATTTCATCTTCTTGTTCTATACCAATAAATTTGGTAAACCCTCTATGTTCAAGATCCCTTAAAATTCGATTCTTACTTGAAGATACAGAATCCAGTTCGTCACAGTCGTCAACCTGATTTTTTAGCAATTCCGGAAGTTCTTCCATCACATTCCCATCGTAAACATACGGAAGATTCGCCAATTCAAGAACATCTGCATAATTTTCAACATCCCGACGTTTATTCCTCAACAATGAAATTTCGCCATTTCTTTTATTTAAATCATTTATCCTGCCATTTATTTCACGCTCTTCAGACTGACTTTTTTCTTTTTCTTCGTCAAATTTCGCTAAATTATCCTGATTCTCTTGAAGCGATTTAGAAAGTTTAATTTTTTCATCATTTCGTTCTGCTTCCGACAATCGCAACTCAACAAACTCAATATAATCGTTCAACTCCTTTTGCGCCGAATCACGCCTATTAATCAATTCTCTCAACTCTTTTTCAACTTTTTCGCGTTCCTCAACGGCTCTGAGACGATCTCTATACTGTTCTAACTCAGCTTTACTTGATTTAATCTCTTCTCGAATTTCTTCAGAAGATTTTTCCTCATAATGTCCCATTGCTAGGATTTCACATCTATTCAGCGTCAGTCCATTTAACTCTAAAACATCCCCTTGGCTATTGAGCCAAGTTCTGTACGACTCAACAAATGACCGAACGTCACCTATTTCGTCCACACATAAAGAAAGGATTCGCTGATTGACAAGATTATAAAGAATGTCTTTTTCTTCAGAATTGAGTAGGGACTGTAACTGTCTTTTAAATAGTTTTTCGCCAGATTCAAGTTCCCTTAAACTCTGATTTATATCTTCATCCAATTCTTTTATACGCTTACTAATAAACCTAACATTATCTTGTCGTGTTGAATTTAACAACGTCTGTTTTGCAGCGACTTGGTTATTCAAAGAATCAAGATTTTGTCTTAACACATCCTCGTCAATATTGAGAACAAACCGAGATTTCAAAGACTCATAACGATTATTTTTTGAGTCTATCTCCTCTAACTTACGATTTATTTCTTCATTATCTCTAATTATTTGGTCATGCTTTTTCCCGTATTCCGCCACCTCGGCTTTTACACGAGCTAAATCATTTTCTAAGCGATCATTCTCGCTATTTTTATATTCTTCCCACTGGCTCAAGCCCTTGTTTATCAAAGGACGCATCGTCCCGATTTTGCCACGGAGTTCACGAATCCGATTATATTTGCGCTCCAAGTCATTTATTGAAGACATAGAATCTTTACAGGCCTTATACTGAGCCTTATCTTCTTCCACAGATTGGAAGGCTTCATTCCACTCTCGCTTGAAATCAAAACCTCTAGACGAGGCTTCTTTGGAATAATTAACAGCATTAATTTGAAGAAGAAATCTCTTGATGTCCGCAGAATCAAGCTTGTCAAGATGAAGAGTCTTTATTAGGACCTTTTGAAAAACATCTCTAAGCGAAGCCGCTACAGAAAACAAGCGAATATCTAAATCCGACGATGCTAAATCAGTTTTACCATAAAGGTTATTAAAGAACTCTGTTGAACGAGGATACTTGTTAATTGAGATTCCTTTTTCCCGCATTTTTTCTTGCAAAAAGGCCTCTTCAATAATACTGCCATCTACATCTTTATAATCTTCTATGTGAAGTGAACCTTCATAACTGAAATACTGATACTCGTTAGAAAAACCTTTGCCAACGCAACCGACAACAACAACGCCACTTTTTAATTGCATTTCAAGCAATATGTAAGAGCTAGGATATGGAAAATAAAATTTTAGCGAAGAATTCCTGTCATGGGCTCCAAAGTCCATCTGCTGCTTATCGCGAATAAGCAAAAATTGAAGAGCATTAATCAAGCTCGTCTTGCCAGAATTATTCGGACCAACAATAGAAACTGCATCGTCAAGAGGAATCTCGGCAATTTCGTAGTTGGCACTATTTATCAAAACCAACTTTCGTAAGCCATACTCATTTTTCATACATCATCCTCTTCAACAAATTCTTCAAGATCTTCGTTAGTATCATCAACAACTGCATTATCAGTTTCGTTATCAGATAAATCCTGATAAAGGTCTATAAATCGCCAGCAAGGCAACATCATCGTATAACAAGAATCATCTTTATTCATAAAGCCTAAGGTCTCTGCCTTATGAACCACCCTATTCCACGCCTCGTCAGAATCTAATTTTTCTTGAACGAGTAATTCTTTATTTTTCTCTCGCAATTCTGCAAAGAATACCGGATCCAAAATCCAGCTTGTAAACCGAAGTAAATCAGCACCGTCAGCGTATTTTTTATCCAAAATCAGCAAGAAAAGCAAAGCAACCTGTTGAGCGGCCTTTTGATTAGCATCTTCATCAAAATTAAAATATGCGAAGCCCCTCGGATCAATTTCTAACTTTTTTCCTAAATGCTTAAAAAGAATCGCATAATCGTCTTTATGTTCACCTTGCAAAGCATTCCACCATTCAGCATCAGCAGAAGCATCAATATGGCGTCCAGCAGCAAGCTGACTAAAAATATCTTTGACATACTTCAAATTTTCGAGATCTTTTGATAAGCTCATACAGCATTCTCCAAAATATGCGGATAGTATGTAATTCTATAATTCTTTAAGTTCGTTGATTCGCGAGAATCTGATTGACGCAATCTTTTCGACTCGCGCTGCAAAATCTGCTGGTAAACAGACAACAACGTTCTATCGCTTTGTTCAGGATAATTTTCCTTAAGCCATTCCATCAAAAGCACCCGTCTTTTGCACATTTTTAAATTTTCAACAACATCATCTATTCGAAGCAACGTCAAATCGTCGTTATTCGAAACTAATTCCTCAGGAAAACTAAACTTTGCAGGAGTATATTGCAAAACTTTTGCCGAAAACTCCTTGACTGAAGGACTTAATGAAAAACGGACATCTCTTTGGCTTCCGCCTAATTTGAGAGTCTTTACATTTAGACTTTTCCTTAATCCCTTTTTCCGGACTTTTGCCAAAAGAGCAACTACAGAACAAGATATTCTATTATTCTTCGTTACTCTATTGCGTAGAGGAGCCAATTCATTTTGGAACAAAGCCAAATTTTCTCTGATTTGCGTTCGCAGCATGCGTATTTGACTTTGAGCACCTTTCATTGTTCTTGACCAAGAAGACAATGAACCAGCCTGGATATTGCAGAGATCCATTCCCCGAGCCAACTGTTTTTCTATGGTTAAAGTCAAGTTGAGAAATCCAGTAGCATCATTGCCTAAAAACTGACGCATTGGTTCTACATATTGTTCAAAGCAATCAGAAACCTCCCCATAGCGAAGATTCAAAGGCGTATCGGGCGGCATAATCTTGGCACGCTCAATTATGTTCTTGATAGCATTTCTGTCAGACTCCAAATGATTTTGAATTTCATCTATCAGATCAATAATCATCGAAGCTTTACTTTGGACAAGAGCCAAATCGCCTTTTTCAAGAGCCTTTTGAACCTCATCACTTAGTTTTCCAACACGATCTGCCTCAACTTTAACTATTTCAGCAAGGCCGAGTTTTTGTTCCTTAACTAGGTTAAGGACATAGTCTTTCGTGTACTTTTGGATTATATACGCCCCATCTTGGTCAATAGGACGTAATATTCCGTTCTTGACCAACAACCTAAAGGCTCTCAGCGCATCATCTTTATTCTGTTGAAAATAGGCAACGGCTTCATCAAAAATGGCTTGTTCGTATAGAGCATTTGAAGACCTACTTTTTAAAGCAAGCCTTTCTATTAAGTCAAAATACTCATTCAGAGTTTGTACTATCGCCTTTGGAGAAGCCATTTTTAACCTAAAT
This sequence comes from Fibrobacter sp. UWB11, assembly GCF_900143015.1. NCBI lineage: Bacteria > Pseudomonadati > Fibrobacterota > Fibrobacteria > Fibrobacterales > Fibrobacteraceae > Fibrobacter > Fibrobacter sp. UWB11. The sequence goes on from NZ_FSRT01000002.1 coordinate 665,802, forward strand.
TTCCATTCTAGCTAAATATACTCACAATCAGATGTCACAAAATGTCAAACAGGCATTTCCCCTCAAAAAAACTTTTTTCTCGTCTATAATTTTGCCGTTTTTCGCTCAATTTCTCCAATTTTCGTCTAAAGTTCGTCTAAGTTTCGTCTGTAAATTAGCTATTTAGACGAGAATTTAAGCTTTTCTAATCATTTAACCAATCTTATTTCACTATTCGGTATTCGTCACAATATCGGCAAAATACAAGTTGCCTTCTGGGCCATCCTGTTTCGAACAATTCTAGGGGTTTGCGGCATTTTTTGCATTTAAACGAAAACGGTTTGACCATTCCACAGGATTTGCAAATAGCCTCCCATTTCTTAGTTTCCCTATTCTTTTCAAACGAAAGAACGTTTCCACATTTACAGTTTGCCAGTTCTTCCTCGATTTTTCTATAAAAATACTGCGGACGGTGAATGTCTTTTAAAAAAGCTATAGTCTTTACTATATCTTCTTCCGGCAACAACCAAAGTGAATCGTTTTTCAGAATGGCGTCTTTTACAAAATTCTTTACCGTATCCGATTTTTTATAGCTCTCATAAATTTCAAGAACCTTATCAGGAATAACTTCGGATTTAAGGACCGTTCCGTCAAATTTACACGGTTTGTCAGGCTTTACCACATTGGATTCACCATGCAAAGCAACTAAATAATGGACAGGATAATTCTGAAATCCTCCTTGAAGAAAGAGAAATTTCTTTCTAAGGGTTTCTTTGTTATTCTGCAAAACTTTTCTTAACGCCTCAGACTGGATTTTCGCTTGATAGATAGGACTTTCCCTACTCGGATGCCATTCGTAGTCTTCTTTTGACAAATACCAGCAATTTCCATCTTCATCATATTTCATCCCGCTAGTCCAGCTCTTTGTTTCTATAACAATGAAGCAATATGGCGTAATAACAAGATGGTCTATTTGAGTATAGTCGCCATCGTCCGTCAGGCATTTAAACCGAACGTTGTTAAGGACATGAATTTCAGGATGGTCAAAAAATTTGCGCTTTAAATAATGGGCAGTTTGCTTTTCCGCTTCATAGCCCATTAAGTCTTCTTTAGAAGACAATTCCTTTGATACGATGTTTTCAAGTTCTTTGTCTATCATGTATCAAGCCCTTATTCTCGCATCATTTTCCTCTTTTCAATTTTCCCATTCTTCCAAAACAATGTTTTCTTGTCTTTTCCTAAATATTCGATTACACCATACATCGCATCAGAAGCATCTATTAGCATAGTTTCTTCATCTGGCTTCTTCACTTCATATTTTACAGTATAACCTATTATTTTCAAGCTAGATGAAGGGGTCTTTATTTCGCCTTCTTTTGAAAAAATTTTTGTTTCCTCAAATTGACCAAATTCATCTTTATGCAATAAGGGTAGTTTATTTTCTAGATCAAGCCATGTTACGGTCTTTTCCCCATCATTTATAAATATTTCATTATTATTGCCAGCAATTGCAAACGATGTATTCCCCTTCATTTCCTTAAGTACACTTTCCGAAACCTTGGGATAAAAACCTGTTATTCTTGCAGGATAACCCATAGACAGAGTAAAAGCAACCTTATTAATTAATGGATTCCCTTGTTCATCAACCCAATCAGAATCCAATGGTTTTCGAACAATAAGCAAATCTATTTTATTCTGTTCGGCTTTCTTTTGCGCACCAGATTGATAACCAATTTTCGTTGCAAAAACAGGCTTTAAATCAGGCAAGTCCTTAATTTTGCCAATCAAGGCATCAATTTTTTCAACAGACACCGCAGAATTGTAGTCTTTACACTCGATTACAGTCTTATATGTAATCCCACCTAGTTCATATTCCCAATAAAGGTCAAATTCTCGATCAATTCCACAATTATCCGTTATCTTTTTTCTCATCTCAATTTTTATGTTCTTTTGTATGCCTAATGTTTCTAAATGCAGTAAAGCCTCATGAAGGCTTTTTACAAAATTTTCATAAGACTCACCAGTATTTTTCATTCTACATCACTTTTTTTAATGTTTCTGCCATACCTATTTTTCGCTCTGTAAATTCTCTCAAAACCCGTTCATAATCTGTTGGATAATAAAGATTTTTTAAAATAAAATATAAATCTAAGTTATTTTTTCTTATATATTCAGATAATGCATAATAGATATGCTCCCTCATAATGGCTTTTGCTTTTTGGAGTTTTATCTCTCTATAAACAAGATAAAATTGTGTTTTATAATCTCTAGATTCTGTTGAAAGGATATCCCCAAAATTTCGTAACCTTCGATTAATACTAATATTATTATTTCGAATGATTTCTTTTAAATCATTATATGCTATGTTATACTTATTGTACATTAAAGAATACTCTGAATAATCCAAAAATTCATTTTGACGTTCCAACCAAAACAGAACATTTTTTCTACTTAATTTCTTAGGAAATTCAACTCTAAACGGATAAACTTCAGATGTTCCTTTTATAAAGGAGCCATTCTTAAAAAGACTCAAAGAAACAGCCTTTACAAACTCAACATAGCTTTCATCGACAGTTTTATAATTATAACCGCTAATTCCATTTAAACATTGAATAAATTCCTGATTTTTTGATTGAAAGACCTGTATTTGAAAATTTTGGCAAAAAGGAAATATATCTTCAACAAAAATTTTCAAAATTTCATCACAACTTCGTTGTCCCATTATATAGCCCCAAGTTGTTTCAGCTTTTTATGCAATCCATATTGTTGATAATTAAAACTAAATGGAGAAACATCATAAGCCTCAATTAAATTTACAGCAATAAAAATATCATAACCATCAAGATTATTCCGCCAAAAGCCTTCTTTACTTTTTTGTTTTACAAATGAAACTAATTTCGATTTTTTTGAAATCAAAGGTGATTCCAAAATATTTATAATTTTTTTCTCCCAATTTAACTTCGTTTCATAACGATAAACACGGATGTCATTTTTTATACCAACAATGATTCCCGCTGTCATTTTTTGTTTTTCCATATTTTTTAACATTTCCATACAAACTTCTTTTAAATATAAAGACATTTCTGATTTACCCAATAAGTCAAAAATAACAAATAACCACCCCAAACTCGTAATCAAATCAACCAAAGGATTATAGCATTTTTTATCTTCTCCAGATTTAATCAAATAAAAAAATTCACTTACACTAGCATTTACAAAAACATATATCAGCTCTTTATATTTTTTAAACACATCACTATCGACCATTTCAATCAAACCTAATCGGCATAAATTCAATGAAAAACCAGCAACATCAACTTTTTCATCTTGCAAATTTTCAAATTTATTCAAGCAACCAATAAGAGATTCATAAAGAATAACTTTCTCTGTATATTCCGCTTTTTCAGCAATTTCTATCTTTTTTATTTTTTGTTCCGTTAATTTCTTTTCATCAACAAAATTGGACAAAGGCACATCATTCATTTTTTCTATAAACGACATTTTCACAGAAAAATCATTTATCTCCAAATTCCATCTAGTCCAATATTCAAATTCTTTTTTTATCGCAATGGCTTTCAACTTTACATTCTGATTCAGAAAGTTTCTTTTTTTGTAAAAAAAGGAAACCATTTTTACAGTAATCACATCAAAATAATCAAGATAAAGTGTATAGATCTTCAAAGACAATTCCTCAGCAGCAAACTTCTTTGGAGTTACAACATGACCTTCTATTTCTTTTTCATAACTAAGTTTTTCAAACAATGACAAAATATCTTTTAACAAAAAAAGACTCGTAAATTCCAGAAAGCCCAAATTTTAAATTTGGATTTCCCATTGTAAATTTTATCTCCAACGTTTTGTAATCATTAACTCTTCGCGTGAGTAACATAATTTGTATGCATAAATCAAACAACTCTGAAATTATTTTCACATTCATGTTTATAGTATTCTGAGTCATTCTTTTTTCAAATATGGTCCATATTTTTGAGACCATCATAAATGCTCTTTGGGGATATCCATTTTCAATTAAAGCATCGAAATAATAAACCAATTCATTCAACACCGTTCCCGACACTTCTTCATCCTTATTTTCTTGTATTTTGTCAAAAACGGATTCGAAAATTTTTTCCATTTTATCTTCAAACCAAAAAAAATCATTAACGTATTTTGTAGGCGGAACCATTGTTTTAGAAGCCATTACAAAATCGTGGTCATTTAAAGTGTATAAATTTTGCTCATCTGATTGAATAAAATACCATTTACTTTCTGGAAGTATTTTTCTCTTATAAAACTGATAAACAATCAATATTTCAACTATATTTTTCGACAAGACTCGCAATTCCTTATTTGTTGCATTTATGTTCATCTTATTATATATAATCTCAAAATATTCTACATACTCACGAGCATTTAATGCTTTTTCCGAGCAAAAATTATCATTTATCTGTTTTAACGAAGCTTTTTCTATTTCTTGAAATTCTTTAAAAATTTTTGTTTTTATCACTTTAAACCATGATTCTACTTCTAAATATGACAATAATTTGCGAGATAACACAATAAACGTGGCTACAGCAATAACAAAAAAAGCCCATACAGCAATACTCGAATACATCAAAGTCTTTTCAAATAAAATTTCTGTCAAAATCCACATTAGGGAAAATTCCGACATTATCATCAAAAGATTTAAATATCGATTATTTGTTGAATTATACAATAAAAAATTTTGCACTTTGGGAGGCAATTTCTGATGGGTTGTGCTTGCGACAAATATTAAGCCAGAATAGTACAGTCCCATCATTACAGGACCTGCAGCCGCAATACATACTATTAAAGAATCAAAAGATGAATTGTCAATTTTTTCTACGCCAAATAGATTAAATAATAATAGAAACAAAATCAAACCAATGATTAAATTTTTAACCAAAAGAAGAACTATACCTTCGTTTATTTCTGATTTAAAGAATTGGTTCTTTTTTAAAAACAAAGAATTTTTTCTTTTTTCCTTTGCGAGATAGTCTAAAACTTCTTTGTCAATTTTTTTTATTTTTTCTTTATTTAACATAATATTCACTTGTTTAATATATCAATTATCACCTCTTCTCCACTGCTTCTATTTCTTCGGCATCGGTGATGCCGTAGAGTTGATAGACGAGGGTGTTGACTTGGGTTTCGAGGTCGGCGATTTGCTTTTGAAGCGCCTCACTAGATCCTTCGACTTCCCCTATCGCCTTCGGCTCCAGGGGCCGCTCAGGACGACACGAAGTTTGTTTTTTAGCAGCGATGATTTCATCGGCGAGAGTGGCGAGTTGTTGCTGTAGTTCCACATTGTCCAGGGGGATGCGGAGGTTTTCGAAGTAGGCTTTGCGGATTTCACGGGTGCCGCCCATGAGTTCGGGGCAGTTGTACCATATCCAGAGTTTGACAAGGCTGGAATTGAATATGGCGAGAAGGGCCTTAAGGAGAGATCCTTCGACTTTGCTTACGCTCCGCTCAGGATGACACTCTGCTTCGCTCGCAATGACGTTTTCTGCTCCCTTAGGCAAGTTCTGGGAACTTTCTTTTTCCGTAATGATAAAAGATTTGTCGTTGCCGAAAGAGCCAGTTTCGTCATAGGTGAACGGGAATGCCGAAGTCATGTTCGGGTACATGATTTTGGGTTTGGCAAATTCTTCCAAATAGGCGCAATTACGTAGGTTGTATGGCGTATCACCTTTATCCCCACGTTTAACCAACTTATCTATAAATTGGTCAAGATGCTTTTTGATTGCCGGATATTCATCTATGTTAATCGGCGCGATGTTCTTTTCCTTTATTCCGTTATGCGGGTTGATTAGATATTGATCATTTTCCGTCACCCATGCGTTAATGTCTCGACCGCGAAGCAGTGGCTTTATGAGTTCTTCACTCTTGGGGTCTTCGGCGATGAGTTTTTCCCTCGTTTTTCCATCAATAAAGAATGCATCATTGAAGCCTGTCTTAATGCCGTAATTAATGGTAATCGGCATATCTTTCAGAGGCGTGCCGACGTTCATTTTCTGCAATACGGAATCGTGGAGTTTGTTTCTGATACTCCATTCGCTTGCTCCGAAATTTTCTGCCGGGAACTCGAATGTCGCCGCCTTGACTTCTTTTTCGAATTCGCCGTGATAGTTCTTGCTGTTCAGCGAACACGCCAAAACGGGCATCTTGTCGCCGGACTTTTGCGATACGAATATGCACACGTAAATGGTTGCATCGGCAAAGAACTGGACATCGCCAAAGTTGAGAATTTTCTTGAGCGAGGTCTGGCTCATGAATTGCCGCAGTTCCTTGCCGTAATCCACGAGCATCCATTTGTTCGGCATGATGAACGAGAAATATCCGTTCTTTTTCAGCAGGCTGTAGGCGCGTTCCACAAAAAGGCAGTAAAGATCTGCGGACTTGTTGTAGCAACTGTAATCTCGTTTGCTGTAAACGTCGCTCATCTCGCCCATGCTCTGGAGCTGCACATACGGCGGGTTTCCGATGATGGCATCAAAGCCTGTAAAGCGGCCTTCGTCGTCGAGGATTTCCGGGAATTCGAACATCCATTCGAGCGAATTGGAAAAGTCGATGTCGTTGTTCTTGACAACGTTTCCGAAGAGGTCAATGCTGGGCGGCTCCTTGAGTTGCGACTTGAGGCCGGCAATGTTCAGGCGAAGTTGCTGTTTGTTGTAGCTCGTTCCGCCCGCCTTGTAATCCTGAACGTTTTTCCTGTATTCCTTGAGTTTCGCCGCGAGTCCGTTTTTCTTGTCGGCCTTGTCTTCTTTCTGCAAAAAGTCCAAAACGACGTGTCCGTTCTGCACGGGGTATTTGCTCAGCAACGAATCGCCGACTTTGATATTGATGTCGATGTTCGGGAGGGTCTGAAGTTGTTTGTAGCCGCTTTCCTTGGTGTAGTAGGCGTTCTTCAAAAGTTCAATCCAAAGGCGCAAACGGCAGATGTTCACGCTGTTGGGGTTCAGGTCAACACCGAAAAGGCTATTCTCGATAATGCGGCGTTTTTCGTTGAACAAGGCTTCTTGATACCGCTGGCTTTCTTCGTTGCCCGGCTTGTATTCAAACGGTTCGCCCTCGTCATCAACAACAGAAAGTTCATCGTTATCAACTTTCAAAATCAGGTCGCGACGTTTGATGCGTTTGCCGTCTGCATCGCACAAAATGTTCAATTCCGATTTGATTGCAAGCAGGCGATTAAGGGCCGACACCAAGAAATGCCCAGAGCCCACGGCGACATCAGCAACGCGGATATCATCAACAATTTCATTCGCTTCTGAAATATCTTCAATCTTGTCCGAGACATCTTCCAAATTTTTGCATTTCCAGGACTTTTTCTCGTTGAACTTCTGCACCACAGTTCGTTCCAGCACATCGCGGGCCATGTAGTCGGTGATGAACCCCGGCGTAAAGAAACTGCCGTCTTTGTAGCCGTTGATTTTTTCGAAAATGAGTCCGAGAACCGACGCGTTGATGAGCGTCTTGCTCGTAGAGGTCACGCCGCCTTGGGCATCGCTTGCAAAGTTGTACGCATCGAGGAACTTGAAGATGTAATCCAGATTCGGGAGCGTGCCTTTTGCGCGTTTGCCGCGTTCATCCTTCAGGACAGTCTTGTTGAAAATTTCCATCTGGGCATCGGGAATGCCGCGGATTTTCAGGTGCTTTTCGTCTTCGGTCGGTTCGAACAGCGAACTGTTCAGATAAGGCACATTCGGGTAACGCTTGAGCACGTCTTCGTCGCGGTCCTCGATTTTCTTGCCGAGCACCTTGAAAAAGAAAATGTTCAGTTCGTCGAAGTTCGCTATTTTATCCGTACTCATGAACCGGTACGATGCATCGCCCTTTTGATACATGAGGATTTGCGATTCGACAAGTTTCAGGAACAGCAGGCGGTTCACCCATGTGATGCAGAGACGGAGGGCCATCGCCTCGCATTCTTCCTTGTTCGGGAAATCGTCTTCAAGCTGGTAGATGGCACTTTCGAGGAGGCTTGCCTTGTCGCGATTTGCGGGCTTCTTGCGTTGAATGACTTTCTTGCCGCCCTTTTCTTCTTTCACTTCTTCGAGGCCGATGATGTGCAAGAGTTCTGCGTAAAAATTGCGGTCAAGGCTGTTGCTGTCGTTTGCAAAAGGCTTCGCGAGGAGGGTTTCCGGGGAGAGGAATTTGTAGAGAGGGAGGAGCGGTGTGGAATGTGAAATGTGGGATGTGGAATGAGAATACGCATTGTCATTCTGGAAGCCCGTAGGGCTGATAGAATCCATGGACCCTATCGCCTTCGGCTCCAGGGTGACAGGCGCTTTTTTCGATTCCTGAGAGACAGAACGAACAACATCCGCAAGGTTGAAATGCACAACGTTGATGTCGCAGGAGGCGAGGAAATCGTCGATGGCGGGTTTCGCGATTTCGTTGTAAAAATCGGAGGTCTTGTTGCCGCTCATCTGATTCGCCTTGAATTTTAGGAACTGATCGTATATCGGTTTTGACTTGTTCCCAAAATAGCGGATAAAGTCCTTAACGTCGAAGAAATACCATTCGTCAAAATTTGTGATGGCGAGCCACTTGATTTCGTGATTGACCGAATGCACGTATTCCAGCATAAAGTAATAGACGAGTTCCTGCAACGATTTTACGTTCGGATGCTCCGCCGAAAACATTTCGGCCGCATTCGTCGGCGACTTCGCTTCGATAATCACTGCCGGCTTTGCACTTGCCGTATTGCCGTTAAAAATCGCAAGGTCTATCGGGCGGTTGACCTGCACCGAATAATCGGGTTCAAAAATCTTGCGTAAAAAGTTCCAGATTTCGCCCTTGTGGTACTCTTCGTCCTGCGCTGGATTCCGCTTGCTATAAAGATTCTTGAGCGAAAGCTTGAAATCCTCCATCTTTTCGACGGGAACAGGCAACTTGAGAAACGCAGAATTGACGGACTTTTTAGGCGAAATGAACTTGATTGACATACAAGCGAAATATACCCTTTTTTGAAGACAAAAGATGGCAATCCCATAGTTTTAAGGGCAAATCCCGTTTTTTTTGCAGTCGGGGCGTTGCGGGGTGTCCCCGCTAGAAGGGGTAGCGAAAGACTTGCCCTAGATCCTTCGACTTCGCCTGGATTCTATCGCTTCGCTCCAGAATGACAGGCTTCGCTCAGGATGACACAGGGCAAGGCTGAAGCGAGGGGGAGACTTCCCCCTTTCAAAAATATAACACTAGATACACTATAGCACAAACATACATAAATGTCAGGTACAGGGAACGCCTAGTAACCTAATTTAAGTAAGGAAACAAAACTCATTTCAAAAATCGAGGCTATCATGTTCAAATCGTTACTATTCACATTGGGGATTTTGCCTATGACCGCTTTAGCATTCCAAGTCGGTGCCTGGGTCGGTGGCCCCGGCCAATACCCACAGCCAACTCAAGAAAACGTGCAGGCATTCCAAGATTTGCAGGGCTCGCATATCGACCTCATCAGTTACTTTGCGCTCTTCGACATCAACGATTGGAACGCAACCGAAGAGTACGCAAACGTCGCGAAAGACAACGGTTCCACGCTGGTGGTGACCTGGATGGCAAACGGCTATAACGCGCAAGATTTGGTGGACGGCAAGGCCGACGAATATATCCGCGACTACGCCAAGGGTGTTAAAGGCTATGGCGAAGAAATCTGGCTCAGGCCGCTCCACGAAGCGAACGGCGACTGGTACGACTGGGGTGTAGGCAAGGCAGGCGCCGGCAACACCGATGCAAACGTCGCCGAAGCATTCCGCCATATCGTGAAAATTTTCAAAGAAGAAGGCGTTACGAACGTCAAATGGGTCTGGACAACGAACGCTTCGAACTCAGGAAAGGGTTCCACGCTTACGGGCAACTACCCTGGCGACGAATACGTGGACTACATTTCCATTGACGGCTACAACTGGGGCAAATGCCAAAGCTGGTCTAGCTGGCAGACGTTCTCGCAGGTATTCAAGAAGGCATACAACGCACTCGCAAACATCAACAAGCCGCTCTTCATTGCTGAAATTTCCAGCTCCGAACTCGGCGGTAACAAGGCCGAATGGATTACGGACATGTTCGAGCACTTTGCTACAGACTTCTCCCGCGTATTTGCGGTGATGTGGTTCAGCCAGAGCAAGGAGGATAACGAAGGCGACTGGGCGCTCAACACTTCACAGGCTGCCGTTGATGCATGGAAAGCAGGCATCGCGAAGATGAAGGCCTTGGACAGCAGCACCTCCATCAAACCAGCCGGAAGGGCATCCAGCAGTTCCTTTCGCCTGCAAGACGGCAAGCTCTACATGCAAACCGGCAAAGCATTAAAGGCAAGCGTCGTGCAGTTCGACTACCAGGGCCGCGTCCTGTGGCAGAGCCCGGTGCAGCACTTTACCGCGGGTGTGCACGCTATCGACGCCCCCAAGGCAAGCACGCGAAGCATTTACAAGTTATCCGTGAAGCGCTAAACAAAACTTATTCATAAAACTCCTTGGACAACCCCCATTCTAGCTCCTTCAAAACGCTAGAGTGGGGATTTTTTATTTGTATGCACGCAAAAGGGAACATCACCAATAATTCTGATTTTCCGCAGCACCAAACTCGCGCAAAGCCAAACACTAGAGACACTTTGAATTTTTTATGCGCTTTTGTTCGGGCTCTTCGAAAGCGCTCAAAGTATCTTTTAAATATAACAGTTCAAGAAACTTAACGGAGCCTTTATGAACAACAAACTATTCACGTCTCTTTGCGCCGCGCCAGTTGCAGCGATGGCGATCCAAATCGGCGCTTGGGTCGGAGGCCCCGGACAATCCCCGCAGCCCACCAAAGAGAATGTACGGGCGTTCCAAGACTTGCAAGATGCTCATCTTGATCTTATCAGCTACTTTGCAGTTTTCGACGTGGACGACTGGAAGCGGGTGCAAGTTTACGCAGACATCGCAAAAGAAAACGGATCGACGCTAGTCGTCACATGGATGCCCAAAGGCTACAGCGCCCAAGAAATTGTGAACGGCGAGACGGACAACTACATCCGAGAGTTCGCAAAGGGCGTCAAGAACTACAGCGAAGAAATCTGGTTGCGCCCCCTGCACGAAGCGAACGGCGACTGGTACGACTGGGGTGTGGGCAAAAAAGGCGCCGGGAATACCGACGCGAATGTCGCCGAAGCATTCCGCCGCATCGTCAAGATTTTCCGCAAAGAAAACGTCAAGAACGTCAAATGGGTATGGACCACGAACGTCACGAACCACGGCGAAGGCGCCACGCTCATAGGCAATTACCCCGGCGACGAATTTGTGGATTACATTTCCATTGACGGATACAACTGGGGCAAGAGCCAAAACTGGTCCAGCTGGAAGACCTTTGCGCAAGTCTTCGACGATGCCTACAAGGCTCTCGCAAACATCAACAAGCCGCTCTTCATTGCCGAAATCTCCAGCTCCGAAAAAGGAGGCAGCAAGGCCGAATGGATCGCCGACATGTTCAAGCACTTTAGCACTGACTACTCGCGCGTGTTCGCCGTGATGTGGTTCAGCCAGAGCAAGGACTACGAAGGCGACTGGGCGCTCAACACCTCGCAAGATGCCGTCAACGCGTGGAAGACGGGAATCAAGAAGATGAAGACAAATTCTAAAGGGAAGAAGAGATAAATCGATATTTTACGATATCCAGCCGTTTCGAATCATTACAACTTCCCATTTTCCTGATTGCTTGGATAGGTAGTAAAAGCTTCCTCGGCCATAGCCGTCACTCACACTCAAGTTTACCATATCCCGGCCCTTGTTAAATACCGCACTCGATACGGCCGGGTATGAGTGAAAGAAAAAATCATCATCATCATCAATATACGGCAAAACGGGAATCTCCCACATCAAAAAACGGCGATCCCCATGGGCTTTCGTTTTCATAAAAATGTTCAATAGCGATTCATATTCCTTGTTTAGAACAAGAACCTGCTGGCCTATCGGAGTTTTTTCCATGCAGGCAGATTTCGCTTCTTTCCTTTCACTCTGCTTTATACCGAACGGATTTATCTTCAGCAAAGCATTCATATCTGCGGCTACAGTATCAACATAATGCACCTGCAGCGTTTGAATAAAATAAACGACTTTAAATACACTAGTAGAATCCTTTTTCAAGACCGACAAAGCCTCTTCAAACGGAATACCCATAATCGTCGCTTCATCTTCTTCCCTAGTATCCCATCTCCACCCAGGCGCCGTCAGTTCTACTTTTTGTGTACTATCTACCTTCCCAAGAAGGGATTCACGCTTTGCTGTATCAAGCATAAACCAATACATGTGTTTAATATGATATTCAAAAAAATATTTCGAAACCGCTTCATTGATTTCGCGTAAATCAGCCGCCAGGGAATCATCTGCCGGAATCGTTCCGCAAAGAGAATCCGTAGACCTTTTCCACCTTGCAATGAAATGACTTTTGTAATCGTCCATGGAATCGCGAAGCAACGTGTCATTCGTCGCCTGGTACTGTTCGTAAAACGCAAACGCACGCGAAAGAACCGTATCCAGAGGCAGAGCCTTCAGCTCCTCAAACCGCTTTGCGCTTTTCAAATCATCTTCATTGGATTGAGAGCACCCACAAAGGAGAGCAGCAAGCATCAAAAACAACAAGCAAAGATTTCGCAGAAGCTTCATAATAACATAAATACATTTTTATTTAAAAAAGGATTATCCTTTTTGGATAATCCTAATCGGATAATGAAGATTCCCGCTCAGCGGCGGGAACGACAACACTCGGCATTCCGCATAAATACAGAAAAGGTCCGCGATTTTGTCGCGGACCTTCCTCTAGGATAATTCTGTGCTTGCGCGCAAGAATTAGAAACGGAAGTGAGCGAAAGCCTTGTTGGCTTCGGCCATCTTGTGCGTATCGTTCTTCTTACGGACTGCGTTGCCTTCGCTGTTCTTAGCGGCAACGAGTTCTGCTGCAAGACGTTCTGCCATGTTGGCTTCGTTGCGGTTACGAGCTGCATCGAGGAGCCAGCGGAGAGCGAGAGCCTTGGCGCGATCCGGAGCAACTTCCATCGGGACCTGGTAGTTTGCACCACCAACGCGACGGGACTTGACTTCGACACGCGGCTTGATGTTTTCAAGGCAGAGTTCGAACTTTTCGAGCGGGGTTTCCTTGCCTTCAACCTTCTTGTCGAGGAGGTCGAGAGCGGTGTAGACGATCTGTTCAGCGATGGTCTTCTTGCCCTGCTTGAGCACGACACCGACGAGTTCAGTGACGAGCGTGGAGTGGAAACGCGGATCCGGGAGGATGGAGCGATGGAGAGCCTTTCTTCTTCTAGACATAGATTACTTCCTTACTTCTTGGCCGGAGCGGCACCTTTCTTCTTAACACCGTACTTGGAGCGGCCGTTCTGACGGCCGTTGACTGCCTGAGTATCGAGCGTACCACGGATGATGTGGTAGCGAACACCCGGAACGTCCTTCACACGACCACCGCGGATGAGCACGATGGAGTGTTCCTGGAGGTTGTGGCCTTCACCCGGGATGTAAGCGGTAACTTCCATCTTGTTGGAGAGGCGCACACGGGCAATCTTACGAAGAGCAGAGTTCGGCTTCTTCGGGGTGCTGGTGTAAACACGGGTACAAACGCCGCGCTTCTGGGGGCAGGACTTCAAAGCTACGGAAGCGGTCCTGTTGCTGATCTGTTCACGTCCGTTACGGACGAGCTGTTGAATAGTTGGCACTGTTTAATCTCCTAGATTTTGGAGTGCAAATATAGTTTTTTTTCCAAATATTTCAAGTACTTAGCTGTTAATTATCTGAATCTTCCTCGTCAGAAGAGCCGATTTCGTTATCCAAGAGCTGGATTCCGGAACCAGATTCGTAATTTTCAGCCTGTACATTCTGCAAACGAGAGCGTTCTTCCATTTCGTCGGCATCGGCATCGATCACTTGGACGTTCCTCAAGTGACGGGCACCAGTACCGCACGGAATAAGTCGACCCATAATCACGTTTTCCTTAAGACCCATGAGCGGATCCACGCAGCCTTCGATGGAGGCGCGGGTAAGGATTTTTTGGGTTTCCTGGAAGGAAGCTGCAGAAATGAAGCTGTCCGTTGCCAAGGAAGCCTTAGTGATACCAAGGAGCATCGGTTGATACTTAGCTTCAGCCTTACCGAGAGCGCGCAGACGTTCGTTTTCGGTACGGAGACGGGTCTTGGAAATTTCTTCGCCCGGCAAGAGATCCGATTCACCCGGATCCAAAATGCGGACCTTACGCATCATCTGACGAACGATACATTCGATGTGCTTATCTGCAATAGCCACACCTTGCAGGCGGTAAACTGCCTGGATTTCGTTCACCAAGTGGCGCTGCACATCCTCGGGTCCGAGAACGTCGAGGATATCGTGCGGGTCCACACTGCCTTCGCTGATCTTCTGACCAGCACGGACACGGTCACCGTCATTGACCGCCAGATGGATACCACGCGGAACCAGCACTTTCACTTCGTTGCCATCCATCTGCTGAATAATAACTTCTTGGTTGTTGCGCACTTCGTTACCGTACTTGACGAGACCGTCAACCGGTGCGATGAATGCCTTGTTCTTCGGAACACGAGCTTCGAAGAGTTCAGCGACGCGCGGAAGACCACCGGTAATATCGCGGGTCTTACCAGCTGCACGCGGAAGCTTTGCGATAACCTGACCGGAAGTAACGCGGTCACCCTGATGCACGGCGAGGATAGCGCCGTCAGGCAACATGAAGTGGCCAACCTTTTCGCCACGTTCATCATTGATGATGATGACCGGACGCAATTGGTTCTTACCGTGTTGCTTGTCGCTGATGACGATCCAAGTTTCGACTTCGGTCATTTCATCGCGTTCAATACGGTAAGTTCTGTTTTCAATAAGATTGCTAAATGCGATCGTACCGGACACGTTCGTGATAATCGGGCTGTTATACGGATCCCATTCGAACATGCTTTCGCCCTTCTTGACGGTAGCATTGTTTTCGACGTGCAAGATTGCACCGTACGGAATCTGGTAACGGCCCTTGTTGATGCCGGTATTGTCGAAGATAACGAGTTCGCCCATACGGGAAACGACGACCTTCTGGCCTTCGTGGTCCACCGTTTCGACCTGTTCGAGTTCGACGTGGCCATCGACAGCTGCCTTCTTGTCGCTTTCGACAGTAAGACGAGAGGAAGCACCACCGATATGGAACGTACGGAGGGTAAGCTGCGTACCCGGTTCACCGATGGACTGTGCAGCGAGCACACCAACAGCTTCGCCGAGGTCAACCGGACGACCGGAAGCAAGCATACGGCCGTAGCACTTGGCGCAAACGCCAGTCTTCGAGTTACAGGTAAGCACAGAACGCATCTTGATGTGTTCGAGACCTGTAGCGGAAATCTTCGGGAGGTCACGTTCGGTAACGAGTTCGCCAGCCTTGACAATCACTTCGCCGGTAACCGGGTGCTTGATGTCTTCGACCGGAGCGCGACCGAGGAGACGTTCTTCAAGAGGAATGACAGTATCGTCACCGTCCTTGAATGCAGAAACTTCGATACCATCGGTAGTTCCGCAGTCCGGTTCGGTAATCACGAGGTCCTGGCCCACGTCAACGAGACGACGGGTAAGGTAACCAGCGTCAGCCGTCTTAAGAGCGGTATCAGCAAGACCCTTACGAGCACCGTGAGACGAAATGAAGTATTCCATCACGTTCAAGCCTTCACGGAAGCAGGACTTAATCGGGTTTTCAATAACTTCCTGACCACCGAGCTGCTTGATCGGCTTCTGCATCAAACCACGCATACCGGACAGCTGCTTAATCTGTTCGCGGCTACCACGAGCGCCGGAGTCAGCCATCATGTAGACCGGGTTGAAACCGTCACGGTCGTGAGAGAGCAAATCCCACTGCTTGGCAGCAACGTCGGACGTTGTCTTGGACCACACGTCAATCGTCTGGTTATAACGTTCACCGTCAGTAATGACACCGTCTTCGTAAAGGGCGCGAATCTTGGAAACCTGTTCGGCAGCCTTGTCAAGCATTTCCTGCTTTTCCTTCGGGATAACCATTTCGGCGATAGCCACGGAGGAACCAGCGCGCGTTGCCCACTTGTAACCGTTGGCCTTGAGATCGTCGAGGTAGTCGACAGTCACGCGGTTGCCGGTACGACGATAAAGGTCGTCAATGGACTTTGCAATCACCTTCTTGCCGAAGGTTTCGTTGGCGTAGCCAAGAGCGTTCGGAACAAATTCGTTGAAGATGATACGGCCGACAGTCGTCTTGATGACGTTGTCTTCCTTGAGGGTAAGGAACTTGACCTTTTCGCCAGCCTTGACATTGACTTCGATATTGCCATTGTCGTCGGCCATTTCGCGGATGCAGGTGCAGTCCTTTTCGACAGCGCCCATATAGATCTTGCGACCTGCCGGGAGCTTGAGGTAAACATTGGCGTTCAAATCCACGACGTCGTTTTCGTAAGCGCGGATGGCTTCGGCCGGGTCGTAGAAGTGCATGCCTTCACCCTTGCGGTTCGGACGCGGCTTGGTGAGGTAGTACAGACCAAGCACGATGTCCTGGCCCGGCACAGCAATCGGCTGACCGGAAGCCGGGTGAAGAATGTTGTTCGAAGAAAGCATCAACACGCGGCATTCGAGCTGAGTTTCGAAAGAAAGCGGAAGATGCACAGCCATCTGGTCACCGTCGAAGTCAGCGTTGAATGCTGTACAGACGAGCGGGTGGAGACGAATCGCGTTACCTTCGATGAGCTTCGGATAGAAGGCCTGGATACCCAAGCGGTGAAGCGTCGGAGCACGATTCAACATGACCGGGTGGTCTTCAATAATCTGTTCGAGAATGTCCCAAACTTCAGGACGTTCTGCGTCAACGTACTTCTTAGCAGACTTGAGCGTGTAGACAATGCCTTCTTCTTCCAAGCGCTGGATGATGAACGGCTTGTAAAGTTCGAGAGCCATGCGCTTCGGGAGACCGCACTGGTGCATGCGAAGTTCCGGTCCCACGACAATCACGGAACGGCCGGAATAGTCAACACGCTTACCGAGCAAGTTCATACGGAAGCGGCCCTGCTTACCCTTGAGGAGTTCGGCGAGGCTCTTGAGCGGACGTGCAGAACCTGCACGAGCGGTGCGGCGGCCGCTATCGAACAGCTGGTCGACAGCTTCCTGGAGCATACGCTTTTCATTGCAGAGAATCACGTTAGGGGCACGGATGTCAATCAACTTTTTCAAGCGGTTGTTGCGGTTGATGACACGGCGATAGAGTTCGTTCAAGTCGGAGGTAGCAAAGCGGCCACCTTCGAGCGGTACGAGCGGACGAAGATCAGGCGGGATAACCGGAAGAACGTCGAGGATCATCCAAGACGGCTGGTTAGCGAGCAAACGAGCTTCGTTCGGATACTTGTGGCGGAATTCTTCGTAGGCGTCGGCAAGCACAAAGTCAGAGTGCTTGGCTTCGTAGTCTACCTTGAATTCGGCAACAGCTTCGGCAAGACCCTTGAGCCAAGCCTTGCTTGCATCGCGGGCCGGATCCGGATTCTTGTAGTAGCTGCGGAAGCTTTCCATCTGGGACTTCTTGAAGGCTTCGACGACCTTGAGGCGCTTCACGGCGTCGTCCTGCTTGGTCTTGGACTTGGAAGTAGCCTGCAAGCGGAGTTCTTCGGAAAGCTTGGTCAAGTCGACGCGGTCGAGCAACTGCTTGATAGCAGATGCGCCCATCTTGGCTTCAAATTCACGGCCTTCGGCAACGAGGTCCTGATACTGAGCTTCGTCGATCAGGGAATTCGGTTCGAGGTCGGTCGTACCCGGATCAATCACCACGTACTTTTCGTAGTAGATGATATGGTCGAGGTCCTTAGTATTGAGGTTGAGAAGTGCACCAATGACGCACGGCTGGTTACGGACGAACCAAGTGTGGGTCAGAGGAATAGCAAGTTCGATGTGGCCCATGCGTTCGCGACGGACCTTGGAGTGAGTCACTTCAACGCCGCAACGGTCGCAGATAACGCCCTTGTAGCGGATGCGCTTGAACTTACCGCAGTTGCATTCCCAGTTCTTAACCGGTCCAAAGATCTTTTCGCAGAAAAGACCATCCTTTTCAGGCTTGAAGGAACGGTAGTTAATCGTTTCCGGCTTTGTCACTTCGCCATAGGACCAGTAACGGATCAGGTCCGGAGAGGCGAGATGAATAGAAATGTCGCCAAACTGTTCAGTCATTTCTTCAGCCATAATTACTTGTCTCCAGTGGTCTCGATATCAAGACCCAAAGAATGAACTTCGCGAATCATAACATTGAAGGATTCAGGGATACCCGGCTTCGGCGTATTCTGACCCTTGACAATGGCGTCATAGACCTTGGAACGGCCCTGCACATCGTCAGACTTGACGGTGAGGAGTTCCTGCAACGTGTATGCGGCGCCGTAAGCTTCCATAGCCCACACTTCCATTTCACCGAAGCGCTGGCCACCGAACTGGCTCTTACCGCCGAGAGGCTGCTGCGTCACGAGAGCGTAGCTACCGATAGAACGTGCGTGGATCTTGTCGTCGACCAAGTGACCGAGCTTGAGGTAGTACATGTAACCGATGGTCACCGGGTTGAGGAGGGCTTCACCG
Source organism: Fibrobacter sp. UWB11 (assembly GCF_900143015.1). NCBI lineage: Bacteria > Pseudomonadati > Fibrobacterota > Fibrobacteria > Fibrobacterales > Fibrobacteraceae > Fibrobacter > Fibrobacter sp. UWB11. The sequence goes on from NZ_FSRT01000002.1 coordinate 684,398, forward strand.
GTCTTGCCGTCGTAAAGCTTGGCCTTACCGATAATCTTGTTGTTTTCCGGATCCATTTCGTAGTTCACGATCGGGTTCTTCTGGTAGGCCTTTTCGAGTTCCTTGCAGATATCTTCGAACTTAGCACCGTCGAACACAGGAGTCGTCACCTTGAAGCCGAGAGTCTTTGCAGCCCAGCCCAAGTGAACTTCAAGCACCTGACCGATGTTCATACGAGAAGGCACGCCTAGCGGGTTCAGAAGAATCTGGAGCGGACGACCGTCTTCAGTGAACGGCATGTCTTCGACCGGAACGATTCTCGAAACGACACCCTTGTTACCGTGGCGACCTGCCATCTTGTCGCCGATGGAGAGGCAGCGCTTCTTCGCGATGTAGACCTTGACGCTCTTGAGAACGCCCGGCTTGAGTTCGTCACCCTTCGTGACCTTGTCGATTTCCTTTTCCATCGTGCGGGTAAGGGTATCGAGGTTGTCGCGGGCAACGAGAACGAGAGAGAGCACCTTGTCCTGGAGGTCATCGTCATCCACAACGAACGTGGAGAGCGGAGAAACCTTCGTGACGTCGATGAACTTGAGGTTCTGTTCGTTATAAGTCTGACCTTCACGGATCAAGAGTTCGTGAGTTTCGTTGTCCATGACCTTGCCAGCAGACTTGCCTGCGAGGAGGTCGAACAAGTGTTCACGGCATGCATCCTTGATGCGGTCAATCTGGCTCTGGAAATTCATACGAATTTCTTCGATGGTTTCCTGATCCTTTTCCTTGCTCTTCTTGTCGGCCTTGTCCTTCTTGCTGAAGATACGGGTTTCGAGCACGACGCCCTTCATTCCCGGAGGAGCCTTGAGAGAGGAATCGCGCACATCGCCGGCCTTTTCGCCGAAGATTGCACGGAGCAAACGTTCTTCCGGAGTGAGTTCGGTTTCGCCCTTCGGGGTAACCTTACCGACGAGGATATCGTCCGGACCGACTTCAGCACCGACGCGGATAACGCCGTTTTCGTCGAGGTTACGGAGAGCGTCTTCACCGACGTTCGGAATTTCGCGAGTCAATTCTTCCGGACCGCGCTTGGTGTCACGCACTTCCATTTCGTATTCTTCGATATGGATAGAAGTGAACGTGTCCTTGATAGCGAGTTCTTCGGAAATAATGACAGCGTCTTCGTAGTTATAACCGTTCCACGGGAGGAAGCCGATGAGGATGTTCTTACCGAGAGCGAGTTCGCCGTGGTCAGTAGAAACACCGTCAGCCAAGACGTCGCCGACCTTCACAAAGTCACCAACGTTCACAATCGGCTTCTGGTTAATGCAGGAATCCTGGTTGGAACGTTCAAACTTACGGAGCTTGTATTCGTCAATCGGATCCTTGCCGAGGAATTCATAATTTTCGCCGAGACCGGTAAGCGGTTCAAATACACCGTTCACCATCTTGCCACGCTGCACAGTAATGTTGCGAGCGTCAACGAAGGTCACGCGGCCGTCGTGCTTAGCACGGACAACCGTACCCGAGTCGAGAGCGGCACGGCGTTCGAGACCCGTACCCACGACCGGAGCTTCGGCGCGGAGCAGAGGCACAGCCTGGCGCTGCATGTTAGAACCCATCAAAGCACGGTTAGCGTCATCGTGTTCAAGGAACGGGATGAGGCCTGCTGCGACAGACACGATCTGCATCGGAGCCACGTCCATGAGGTCGATACGTTCAGTTTCGGTGTCGCCGATAGCGATGGAATCCTGCTTCATCAAGTGCGGGTATTCGCTCTTGTCGCGGACGATGACGTAGCCGTCCATGTCGCCCTTGAAGCGGTTGTCATCGTCGAGTTCGGTAGAAGCCGGAGCAACCTTGAAGGAGTCTTCTTCGTCAGCAGTGAGATAGCTGATGTAGTCGGAAACGATCTGTTCCACGACGTCGCCCACCTGCACGTAGTCCGGAGTGCCGTCGAAATCATCGAGAGCAAAACCGTTCTTGCTGTAAGAAACGTTACCGTCGGCATCCTTGATCTGGAAGACCTTGTTCACGAAGCCTTCGAACAATTCGCGCTGGCGGTTGTCGAGGTTCAAGCGAACAGTGTCGATTTCCTTCTGGGTGAGTTCGAGTTCCACGAAGAGGTGCGGATCATGAACGAAGCCCTTGAAGATACCGAAATGCCACTTTTCTTCCGGGAAGTAGCACTTGTTGCCCTGAGCGTCCTTGAATTCAACGAGACCCACGATACGGTACGGAGTTTCGATGAAGCCGAAGTGGTTCACCACGGCGTAAGAAGCGAGGGAGTTGATAAGACCGATGTTCGGACCTTCCGGAGTTTCAATCGGGCAGAGACGGCCATAGTGCGTGTAGTGAACGTCACGGACTTCGAAGCCTGCACGTTCACGGGTAAGACCACCAGGACCAAGAGCGGAGAGACGACGCTTGTGAGTAAGTTCAGAAAGCGGGTTCATCTGGTCCATGAACTGGGACAACTGGCTCTGGCCAAAGAATGCCTGGACGACAGTAGAAACCATGCGGGTATTGACAAGTTCGCGCGGAGTCGTCTGTTCTTCTTCGGAATGGAGAGAAAGGTTTTCGCGGATGACGCGAGACATACGGGAAAGGCCGACGGAAATCTGACCGGCAAGGAGTTCGCCCACAGAACGTGTACGGCGGTTGCCCAAGTGGTCGATATCGTCAAGAGTATAGCCTTCGTCGCCGTTGAAGAGGCCGACCATGTATTCGATGATAGCAAGGAAGTCAGTCTTGCTCATCGTCATCTGGGTCACAGACGGCATCTTGAATTCGTTGACGCGGTCGAAGCGTTCGGCAACTTCCTTAACCTTAGCGAGAATAGCAGCGGTATAGACCTTTGCGTTCAAGCGGTAACGACCGACTTCGCCAAGATCGTACTTGTGCGGGTCGTTGAGGAAGAGTTCGTCGAAATAGCGTTCGGCAGTCTGGAGGTTCGGAGCTTCTTCCTGCTGCTGATGGGTCACGGAGTAGACAGCCTTGAGAGCGTCTTCGCGGGACTTGGTCTTGTCGGCAGCGAGGGTGTAGTGGATGAGGAGGTTGTCTTCTTCCTTCGAGAGCACGGTAATCTTTTCGACACTGCTTTCACGGAGACGTTCGAGCTTCTTGTCGTCGATAACAGTGTTGGCTTCGAGGATGATTTCACCCGTTTCTTCGTCAATCACATCATTGAAGATGATGCGGTTGATGAGGGTGCAGACACCTTCCTTGTCAAAGTCGTTAAATGCGGCATCGTCGAGGACAATTTCATCGGTCTTCTTGTAGAAGAGGTTCAAGATGTCCTGAGTCGTTTCGAAACCGATGCAGCGAAGCATAGCGGTAGCGGCGAGCTTCTTCTTGCGGTCGATGATGAGGTAAAGGATGTCGCCTTCGGTGTTGAATTCAACCCATGCGCCGCGATGCGGAATAATACGGCTCTTGTAGTCGGAGCGGCCGTTGGGTTGCATTTCTTCGTCAAAGCTCACACCAGGAGAACGGTGCAACTGCGAAACGACGACGCGTTCGGCGCCGTTAATGATAAACGTTCCGTTCTCGGTCATGATAGGAAGTTCGCAAACCAAGACATCGTTCTTGATTTCTTCCTTGAGCTTGCTTTCTTCTCCGTCCTTTTCAAACACCTGGAGGGAGAGAGTTGCGAAAAGTTCCATGGAATACGTGAGACCACGCTCACGGCATTCGGGGATGCTGTATTTCGGGATGCCGAAATAATATCCTTCATACTTCAAGGAATACAAATCCTTGTCATCGGTGATCGGGAAGATATCGCGGAACACGCGTTCAAGCCCGACGTTCATCCTTTTTTCTTGCGGAATGTCCTTTTGAAGGAATTGCTCGTACGAAGCCTTCTGGACTTCGATCAGGTACGGGAGTTCCAGGTGGAACTTGTTGGAGGAATAAGACTTTCGCTCCGTCGTCATTAGAAATACCTCATCCGGTGAAGAGCCTAATAATAGTCAAAAAACACCAAAAGCCCGCACTGTCGTGCAGGCAATTGGTAAGGAAGAATTAATGCAGCAAAAGCATTACTTAAGGGTAACCTTTGCTCCGAGTTCTTCGAGTTTCTTCTTGAGAGCTTCGGCGTCAGCCTTCGGTGCAGCTTCCTTGATGACGCTGTTGGCAGTTTCGACGACCTTCTTAGCTTCAGCGAGGCCGAGACCCGTGATAGCGCGAACTTCCTTGAGGATAGCCATCTTCTTAGCCGGATCGATTTCGGCGAGGATGACGTCGAATTCGGTCTTTTCTTCAGCAGGAGCTGCAGCAGCTGCAGCCATAACTACAGCGCCACCGGCAGCGGCTTCGATGCCGTGGGTTTCTTTAAGGTAGTCAGCCAAAGCCTTGGCTTCGAGAAGGGTAAGACCAACGATTTGATCGCCCAATGCCTTGATATCAGTTGCCATGATGTGTTTCTCCGATTATTCCGTTTAAAATTTTTGGTTTGTGGTTTGTTGTTAAGCTTCCGCTGCAGCAGGGGCTGCTTCGGAACCCGATTCTTTTTCCAGTTTTTCCTGGAGGGTCTTGAGCTGACCGGCAATCGTGGAGCCCGGTCCGAGAGCGATGGAGACGATCATTGCGATCATGCCCTTACGATCCGGAATCTTAGAGAGGTTCACGACTTCGGAGCCCGGCATTGCCTTGCCATCAAGGTAAATGCTCTTGGCAACCAAGAAATCAGGGTTTGCTTTGTGGAATGCTTCAATTTCGCGAGCCGGCAGGAGCGGGTCTTCTTCGAAACCGACCATCACAGACGTTGCGCCAGTGAGGGAGTCGTTGAGACCTTCAACCTTGAGAGCTTCGAGCACGCGCTTGAGAAGAGTGTTCTTCACAGCGTGGTACTTGACACCCTTAGCAGCGAGGGCCTTGCGGAGGGCATTGTCCTTATCGACAGTGATGCCCTGGAAATTGAGCAGATAGACGGCGGTAGCGCCCTTGAAGGACTCGACGAGCGCGTCCACGGTCTGTTGTTTTTTAACTACAGCTTTCATGGTTTCTCCTAGCGCGTCAGTGCCATATCAAGTTTGATGCCCGGGGCCATCGTAGCCGTCAAAGTGAGGCTCTTGATGTAAGTGCCCTTAGAAGATTGAGGCTTGTTCTTCACAACAGAGTCGATAACAGACTTCGTGTTTTCAACGAGCTGATCGGCAGTGAAGGAAAGCTTGCCAACCGGAGCGTGGACGTTAGCGCCCTTGTCAACGCGGTAGGAAATCTTACCGGCCTTGAGTTCCTTGACGGTCTGAGCGACGTTAACAGTCACCGTACCAGCCTTGGGGCTCGGCATCATACCACGAGGACCGAGGACACGTGCGACCTTACTAATCACCGGCATCATGTCGGGAGTAGCAACGACGGCGTCAAAGTCCAGCCAGCCTTCCTGAATCTTCTGAACCAAGTCGGCACCACCAGCGTAGTCAGCACCTGCGGCTTTGGCAACTTCAAGGTTGTTATCCTTGCAGAACACCAAGACGCGGACCTGACGACCGGTACCATGCGGAAGCACGACTGTGCCACGAACCACTTGGTCGGAATGTTTTGGGTCCACACCGAGATTGAAGTGTACTTCGACCGTCTGGTCGAACTTCAATTCGGACTTTTTGAGTATTTCGATTGCTTCCTTCAAATCGTACGCTTTGGTGCGATCGAAAGATTCAGCAATCTTTTTGTATTTTTTTCCTCTGAACATGAAATTTTCCTGTCAGATACGTAACGGTGAATTACCTGCCTCAGTCAACCACTTCAATACCCATGGAACGAGCAGTGCCCGCAACCATGCGCTTGGCGGCTTCGAGGTCGATTGTGTTTAGATCCGGCATCTTCTTTTGGGCGATTTCCGTGATCTGGGCTTGAGTGATCTTGCCAACTTTCTTACGGTTGGGTTCACCAGAGCCACTCTGCACGCCAGTAGCCTTCTTGATGAGGGCCGGAACCGGCGAGACCTTCGTGATGAAGGTGAAGCTCTTGTCAGCGTAGACCGTGATGACAACCGGCACAATCATGCCCTTGTCGTTCTGGGTCTTAGCGTTAAACTGTTTGCAGAACTCCATGATGTTCACGCCCTTCTGACCAAGGGCAGGACCTACCGGAGGAGCTGGGTTAGCTGCGCCACCGGGAATCTGGAGCTTAATATAACCTGTGATTTTCTTTGCCACTGTATTATCTCCGTTTCAAAGACCGTATCAATTATGCGTCGGCGGATTCGACCTGGTTAAAGGCGAGTTCGACTGGCGTAGAACGACCAAAAACGGAAACCATGACCTTGATCTTGGCTTCCATAATTTCATCTACGACGCCCACAAAGCCCTTGAAAGGACCTTCCTTGATGCAGACATTTTCGCCAATTGTGTACGGAATTTGGATCTCGCCTTCAATGGAGTTTTCAGGATCAACACCCAGAAGACGATCGACCTCGCTCTGACGAAGCGGAATAGGTACTCGAGAAGCGCGAGTCATTCCGCCGAAATGGGTGACACCATTGATGGTGGACACCAGGTGCTGGGTGAGCTCGTCCAGCTCCATTTCAATAATAATATATGCAGGAAACAAATTTTGGACGCTAACACGACGCTTACCGCGAACGTTGGAAACAACTTCGCGGATAGGTACGAGTATACGTCCAAATTTATCTTGAACGCCTTCGCGCTCAATCATTTGCTCAAGGCGTTTCTTGATATTGTTTTCTTGACCGGTAAAGGTGTGAACTGCATACCACTGCATGGCCATACATTAACCTCTACCCATAATGAAATTTACAATCCAAGAGAGCACAAAATCGAGCCCTGCAATATAGAATCCCATGATAACGCTGAAAAGCATTACAACAAGAGTAGAACCCTTAAGTTCTTCCCAGGTGGGCCAAGTAACCTGTTTCAGTTCTTGGACAGATTCTGATACATATTGCTGAACCTTACGCATTTTTTCTCCGGGAAGTGAGCAGGTCGAGAGGGACTCGAACCCCCAACCAACGGTTTTGGAGACCGTGACTCTACCAATTGAGCTATCGACCTATTCGGACTTCCTTACTTGGATTCCTTGTGAACAGTATGCTTGCGGCAGAAGCGGCAGTACTTCTTGTATTCCACGCGGGAAGGATGAAGACGCTTGTTCTTGTCGCAATCATAGTTGCGCTGATTGCATTCTGTGCATTCAAGCACGATGAGTTCTCTAGGCATTTTTTATCCTGATTACTTGATGATTTCGGTTACAGAACCTGCACCAACCGTGCGGCCACCTTCGCGGATAGCGAAGCGGAGCTGCTTTTCCATAGCGATCGGAGCAATGAGGTTCACGTGAATCGTGACCGTGTCACCCGGAGTAACCATTTCAACACCTTCCGGGAGCTGGATCGTACCAGTAACGTCGGTGGTGCGGAAGTAGAACTGCGGACGGTAGCCATTCATGAACGGCGTGTGGCGGCCACCTTCGTCCTTCGTGAGAACGTAGATTTCAGCCTTAAATTCGGTGTGCGGAGTGACAGACTTCGGAGCTGCGAGCACCATGCCACGGACGATGTCCTTCTTTTCAGCGCCACGGAGGAGGAGGCCAACGTTGTCACCGGCCTGAGCGTCATCGAGGAGCTTACGGAACATTTCAACACCGGTAATGACGTATTCGGTGGTTTCACCGAGACCGATACGTTCAACCTTGTCGTTGAGGCGAACGACACCGCGTTCGATACGGCCAGTAGCGACAGTGCCGCGGCCAGTAATCGTGAACACGTCTTCGATCGGCATGAGGAACGGCTTGTCGGTATCGCGCTGCGGGAGCGGGATGTAGGTGTCGCAAGCGTCCATGAGTTCCATGATCTTGTCCTGGTATTCCGGATCGCCTTCGAGAGCCTTGAGTGCGGAACCACGGATGATCGGGGTGTTGTCACCGTCATAGTCATACTTGGAGAGGAGTTCGCGAACTTCCATTTCGACGAGGTCGAGAATTTCAGCATCGTCAACCATGTCGCACTTGTTCATGAACACGACGATCTTCGGCACGCCAACCTGGTGAGCGAGAAGAATGTGTTCGCGAGTCTGCGGCATCGGACCATCAGTAGCGGCAACAACGAGGATAGCGCCGTCCATCTGAGCAGCACCAGTCACCATGTTCTTCACATAGTCAGCATGCCCCGGGCAGTCAACGTGTGCGTAGTGACGGTTAGCGGTGGTGTATTCGACGTGAGAAGTATTGATCGTGATACCACGAGCCTTTTCTTCCGGAGCGTTGTCGATTTCATCGAAACGCTTTGCAGCGGCGAGACCCTTAGCAGCGAGAGTCGTGCAGATTGCTGCAGTAAGAGTGGTTTTACCGTGGTCAACGTGACCGATGGTGCCGATGTTGCAATGCGGCTTACTTCTGTCAAAATGTTCTTTTGCCATTATTCTATCTCCATTTTAGTGAGAGCCCAGATCGGGAGTCGGACCCGAGACCTCTTCCTTACCAAGGAAGTGCTCTACCACTGAGCTACCTGGGCATAAGCCCTACGATGCCTTAGACACCGTAGGGCTGATTGTCGTGGGCCGTCGTGGTTTCGAACCACGGTAGGCGTAAGCCAACGGATTTACAGTCCGTCCCCTTTAACCACTCGGGCAACGACCCATTATGTAAAGCCAAAGATAGGAATCGAACCTACGACCGGCTGATTACAAATCAGCTGCTCTACCAGCTGAGCTACTTTGGCGCTTCTCGCCTCAGTTCACTTGAGGAACTAAAGCGTGGCAAATTTAATAAGATTTACCTGGTCTTGTCAACAAGAATTGCGTTTTTTCTTGAAAAAAATTGAAATTTTTCAAAATACACGTAAACAAACTAGCGTAAAGAGTGTTAGTTGAGTGTTGATAGATTTTTAAGTGAAAAAATGAGCACTATTTTTAGTAGTTTTTAGTCATTAGTTATTGGCCATTAGCTATATTTTGTTTAGTTATTAGTAGTAAGTCTTTAGTTATTAGAAGAGTTTATATCAAAATGCTTTAGCAACCATCGACCAACGACCATTGACTACTGACTACTGACTATTGACCAATGACCAAATTCTAATTAACTACTTTATACAACCGAACTTATACCCACCCTCTATATAATTACACATGGAAAATAATTTTTCTTTCAAAACCCGCATTCAAGTCCGCTACGCAGAAACTGACGCCATGGGCGTCGTACACCACGCCACCTACCCCATCTGGTTTGAACAGGCCCGTGTTGACTTTTTCCGCGCTGTAGGCGCCCCCTACGACGAAGTGGAACGCGAAGGGTTTGCAAGCCCAGTCCTCGAATTGAACGTGCAGTACAAGCGCCCGTGCCGTTTTGGCGATTTTGTCGATGTCGAAACAAAGCTCGTGCACGACGGACGCTGCAAATACAAGTTCCTTTATCAAGTCACCTTGAACGGCGAACTTTGCACCACAGGCTACTCCGTACACGTATTCACGAAAGGCGGAGTCCCGACACGCGACAAGCCCGAATGTATCAAGAAAGTCGAAGACAAAATCTTTAGCGACTAATTTTTATATAGTATAATCATGGACGCCCCCTTAGCAGAACGCCTCCGCCCGCAAAACTTGGACGAGTTTCTTGGCCAGAACAAGATTCTCGGCCAGCAGAGCTTGTTACGCAAGAGTCTCGAAAACGACTCGATCCCCAGCATGATTTTCTGGGGCCCTCCGGGTTGCGGAAAGACTAGCCTCGCACACGTCATCAAGCAACACACCAAGAAGCGTTTTGTTGCGCTTTCGGCAGTTGCAAGCGGAGTGAAAGAGGTCAAGGAAGTTCTCGCAGATGCTCGCCAGATGAAGCACGCGTTCATGGACACGATTCTCTTCATCGACGAAATCCACCGCTTCAACAAGGGGCAGCAAGACGCATTGCTCGGAGCTGTGGAAGATGGCACGGTGACGCTCATCGGTGCGACCACGGAAAACCCGGGTTTCGAAGTGAACGGAGCTTTGCTCAGCCGCTGCCAGCTGATTTTGTTCGCACCGCTCAGCAAAGAAGACTTGCGCACTTTAATTTTTAGCGCATTGCGGGACCATCCTCGCGGCCTCCAGCTCAAAGATGTAGAAGTCGAAGACGCCGTTGTCGACAAGCTCATTGCACAGTCCGAAGGCGATGCAAGATTTTTGCTGAACCAATTGGAATGGATTGGCAAGAACCTCGGTGACAACAAGAAAATCGACGAAAAGTTGCTCGAGGAATTCCAGTACAAGAAGCCGTTGCGCTACGACAAAAGCGGCGAAGAGCATTACAACCTGATTTCGGCATTGCACAAGTCCGTGCGCGGTTCCGACCCGGATGCGGCACTTTACTGGATGCACCGTATGCTGCAAGGCGGCGAAGACCCGCGATTCATTTTGCGCCGCCTGATGCGCATGAGCATGGAAGATGTGGGACTTGCAGACCCGAACGCGCTCTTGCTTGCAACAAGCGCCCGCGAAGCGTACGATTTTATGGGGATTCCGGAAGGCTTGATAGCACTCGACGAGCTCGCCGTTTATTTGGCGCTTGCACCCAAGAGCAACAGCCTCGAACTTGCCGGCATGAAGGCCGACGCCATCGTGAAGCAAACGGGAACGCTCCCCGTGCCACGCGCGTACCGCAATTCCGTGACCCGCGTCGGGAAGCAACTCGGCTACGGGAACGGCTACGAATACGACCACGACAGTCCGGGCGGCTACTCCGCGCAGGAACACCTGCCCACGCAACTTGTCGGTACAACGATTTACGAACCCAAGCCCTACGGGCGCGAAAAGGCACTCGGCGAACGCCTCGCGCAGTTGAAGCAACTTAAAAAGGAACGCAACGAGCGCGAAGGGAAGTAGTTCGCGGGAATCGCGGGCATGACAAAGAACTTGGAGGGATAAAATGGACTTAACAGCAATCAAGAAATACCCGAGCCAAATCTCGACGGCATTCAAGCGGTTTCCGCTCGCAGCGGCGTTTGCCATTTTCGCGACAATCGCATTCATCTACGTTTATGAAAGCGGTCACTCACCAACGGAATATAAATTTTCTCACTGGCTAATGATCTACCCGATTGCAGCTTCAATGATAGCACTTTCGGTTTCGCTCGTCCAGGAATCCCGAAAAAAATTCAGCTTCCTCCCCCATATCATCGCCGGAGCCCTTTGGCTTGCCATTTCCATCGCTCTCGTTCTTTACTTTCCGAAAAACTCTAACGATATCGGACGGACGTATGTCGGAATGACATATTCGTTTATCTACACAACCGCGTTCTTGAGCATTTTCGTAGCACCATTCTTCAAACAAAAAGACGAAAACGGATTCTGGGTATTCTTAATGAAGAATGCCAAAGCCGCTGTCGTCGCTACCGCCATTTCCGTAGTTCTGCTCATCGCTATTGACGGCCTCCTATTCGGATTCTTCAACCTATTCGACATTAAAGTGTCTGCAAGACCTTTCGTTTATTCGGCGATTATCAGTTCATGCACCATATTCCCCATCTTGTTCTTCTCCGGCATCCCTTCCATTGACGAGAGCCTGCAAGAAACACCCGCTTTGAACAAATTCCAGACTAGCACGAACAAGTTTATCTTTTTACCTGTCGTCTCACTCTATATTTTACTTCTTTACGCCTACATTGCAAAAATCATCATCCAATGGGAAATGCCCAAAGGAATGGTCTCCTATCTCGTTTCGGCATCCATGTTGCTCATGCTTCTGCGAGTCACTCTGATGCTCCCCGAACGCATCAATCCCAAGCAATCCTTTGAGAGCAAGCTCCTGAAAATTCTCCCCGCCGCCTGCATCCCCCTCGTCATCTTGATGTCCGTCGGCATTATACGCAGAATCTCCGATTACGGGATTTCAGAAGACCGCTATTACATTGCTGCCATCAACATCTTCTACTATGCCATTATCGCCATTTTGCTCATTGACAAAATCAAGTGCAAATCGAGATTCATCGTCATCGTCTTCTGCAGCATGTTCCTCATCGCCACAAACGGCCCGCTGAGCGCTATCAATGTCACGCACCGCATTTGGATGGGAAGCATCAAGGACGCTCTCGCCGAAGAAGGCTATAACAAGTTTCCGCTAAGCAAGGAAGAAACTGTAGAATTCGCAAGACGCGTCCAGGACAAGAGTGACCACAAAACAAACATCGCCACTTCACGATTGGAAATTCTCAATTCCAGACACGACAAAGAACTCGCACAGAACATTCCCAATGGAGAGCCTCTCATCCTGATTTCCAGAAAATCTTCAACAACAGAAGAAGTCAACGAGTTCCTTATCAGCGCCTATATAAACAATTCCAAAAACAGCTACTTTGAGATTCCTAAAAACGCAACCCAAGTAAACCACTTTTACAAGACCTTCAATAAAGAAGATTACAAATTCCAGAGCGACACGCTATTTTTCCAATTCAAACCTAAAAAGCTAGACAAGACCTTCCACTTCTTTGTCACGAAGCTGGCACTGGAGCAAAAAAGCGTGCGATTCCTCGAAACCGAAGGTGCCAAAATCGGCGTCGAAAATTTGGACTTGACTTTATACAAGAAAGAAGAAAAAGTCAAGCACAATTACTTTAGTATCCGTGGTATCCTTTTCCTGGAGTAAATCATGGTCTTAGCCGCAATCAAGAAATACCCGAGCCAAATCACGAGCGCGTTCAAACGTTTTCCAACCGCATCGGCGTTTACGTTTCTCATATTCATCACGCTCGTCATCGAAACGAACTTGTTTTCGCTATTTGACAAGGTCTTTGGCGATAACGCCATCAAGTTCTTTACATGGCTTGCCATCTACCCCATCGCCGCTTTAATCATCTCCCTCACGACATCGCTCGTGCAGGAATCCCGGAAAAGCACGGACTGGCGGCCCCAAGCCATCGCGAGCGGCTCATGGTTCGTACTTTCCTTAACGCTAGTATTTGCACTATTCGACAAAAGCGGCGATTACCTCATCTATTTCGGAAGCGCAATCACCCTCGTCTATATAATTGCATCCTTGGGATTTTTCTTTGCGCCATTCTGGAAGGAACGTAATGAAAACGGAGTTTGGAACTTTCTACAGAAGAGCTTCAAGGCGGCTGTCGTCGCCATACTCGTCTCGGCCATTTTGCTCGGCGCTATCGAAGGTTTTGTCTTTGGTTTCGAACAACTGTTCGATGCCGACTTTGACAGCGACTTCACCTATCTCAACATATTCTATTTCTGCGCAAGCGTAGTCGCTCCCATACTTTTCTTCACCAAAATCCCCTCCATCGAAGAATGTCTTGACGAATCCCCCACCTTGAGCAAGTTCGCATCGAGTACCATCCGCTTCTTGTTCATCCCGGTCATCACCATCGGCACACTCCTCTTCTACGCTTACATTCTCAAGTTTATCGCCTTATGGAACATGCCAGGCGAAACACCCTCTTACTTTGTCATTAGTTTCATGATTTACATGCTCGTGCTCGTGACCGTCATGTACCCAGTCCGTCTCACCGCCGAACAGACCTTTGAAAAACGCTTCATCAAAATAATCCCTGCCGCTTGCCTCCCCCTTGTCATCTTGATGTCCATCGACATCGACAACTCCATAAGCGCATTCGGCATCGACACAGAATATATCTACGCCATCGCACTCAACATTTATTTTTACGCCATCATCGCCATATTGCTCATCGAAAAAATCAGCCGCAAGATGCGATACATCGCCATCGTTTTCTGCGCCATGTTCTTTATCCTCACGCAACCACCGTTTAGCGCATCCAACATAAATGACCTCATCTGGGAAAGCCGTATCGAGAACGCGCTTGCCGCACAAGGCTACAGCAAGTTCCCGCTGAGCGAAGAAGACACCAAGAATTTTATTTTCAAGCTCAAGGAAAGCAAAGACCCCGAATCGCAAAGGACGCTTGCACGATTGATTTCGCTCGAAGAATCGAACAACATATTTGTCATCACGCATTTTTCCACAAGCAAAATGTCCCTGAGCGACCTCAAACGTTTGCACCGTGAAGCATTCGAAAAGAGCAATTGCTGCGACAAAGACTCCACAAAAAAATTTGAATCTTTCGAAGCCGACATAAGACACCCCAAGAACGAAGGCGTCGATATTCCCAAGGGAGCAAAGGAAGCCATCAACCTCGACCTCGATTTCAATAGGGACGATTTCAAGTTCGAAGGCGACACCCTCGTCTTCTGGCTATCGCTATTCGATAACGACTCCACCAAAACAGGGAAAGGCAACACAGCAAACAAAACAAGCAAGGCGGATTCCACAAAATCCGATAAAGATGCCAACGAGAAAGATTCAAAGTACAAGACTTACACTTTCAGAATCACTAAGCAAGAACTGATGCAGGACACGCTAAAAACCATCGTAAACGACAGGGTCACGCTCAGCATCAACAAACTGCACGCTGAACAATGGTCCGAAAAAGGGCGTTCGCTCCGCATCGAAGGGATACTGTTTATAAAGTAGAGCAAAAATGCAGAAAATACTAAAAGAATACCCAAGCCTCATTCTGAACGCATTCAAGCGGTTCCCGGTTGCGTCAGCATTTGCGATTGTCACATCCTTCGCACTTATCTTTAGCCTTGACTTCATCAATGGCAAGAATCCTTGGCTTCAGTTCTGGTTCATGGTTTATCCCGTCGTGGCGATGTTCATCTCGCTCACGACATCGCTCATCCAGGAATACAAGAAAAATAATAGTGATAAACCCCAGAGAATTACAGGCATCGCATGGCTAGTTATTTCAGTTGCACTATTGCCTATTATAAGCATATTTGCTAGCGACGGTTTCGCTCATGGGAAAAGTTTCATAGCATCAGCCCTTGCCCTATACATTACCGCATTCATGGGTCCATTCGTTATTCCATTTTTTAAACAAAAGAACGACAACGCTTTCTGGATATTCCTACACAAGAACATGGTGGCGTTATGTACCGCCGTGGTTGTCACCATTTTCTTGACTATCGCTATAGAAATCCTAATTGTCTTTTTTGTCATGCTACTCGGCATCAATACCTATGACCTAAATGTTTATGCATTCATCTTCTGCATAGCCACCGTATTGCCCATACTGTATTTTACCAATATTCCCACAATTGACGAATGCATAGAAAAGACACCCTTGGAAAGCGAATTTGCAACAAGCAAATTCAGATTCCTGTTCACACCGATTTTCACACTTTCCATCCTCCTCTTTTACATCTACATCGTCAAGTTCATCGTCCAATGGGAATTGCCCCACGGAATGATATCATACCTAGTTTCAGTATCCATGTTTTTCATGATCGCGACCATCACAGAAATGTACCCGGCGCATTTAAAAACAACCGCAACAATCGAAAAAAAGCTATTAAAAATATTCCCCATATTCTGCATACCCCTTGTGGTACTAATGTCCATCAGCATTCTCCGCAGAATCTCCGACTATGGGATTTCAGAAAACCGCATTTATGTGATCGTTCTCAATATTTACTTTTATATTGTTATCGCAATTCTTCTCATAGATAAGATAAAGTGCAAGTCCAGGTATCTCGCTTGCATTCTTGGCATCGGTTTCCTGATTCTCACTATAGGACCGCTAAGCGCATCGAATATTACATACCACGTCTGGTCCAACGGTATAAAAACCGCCATTGAAAAAGAAGGTTTCAGCAATCTGCCGTTGAGCAAAGAGGAAACAAAGATATTTCTCACGGCACTCCAGAAAAAAGACGACCACAAGTCCGCACTCACTCTATCACGCATTTCATTCTTCGAACAATATTCAACCAAAAATCTAGGGAAGTTTTTCTTTACAGATGATGTATTGGATTTCGACAAAATACGTGACGAAGCCAAAGGCAAGGTAAGACCAAAATCCCCGACTACACTACATAGCGTAAACATCTACGGACATGTTGACGACATTTTCGAAATACCGAAGAATACAAGCAAGGTTATCCCGCTAAACATGCATTTTGACAAAGATGATTTCAAGGTGCAAAACGATTCTCTCTTTTTCCAAGTAAAGGTAAAAAGACTCGACAAAACTTTTCAATTCGCCGAACCAATCACGGACAATCCCACATCCTTCAGCACCAATGGCGCGATACTCATTATTAAACAATTTTTTCTGCTCGTACGGGATACCAATGGTGAAATCTCCTCAGATTTTACGCTCAAAGGTTTCCTATTCATGGAATAGGAGCAATTCACAGCCTTCTCTGTCACCCCGCACTTGTTGCGGGGTCGCCTATATATCTGAGATTATAAAAGACTTTTCAGCACTTTCAGCGACATAATCGGCTTGACTTATTCTATGCATATAACTATATTTACGCATAAATAAGGGTGCGCGGATTCTCATCGCCATCTAAACGGCCGCAAAACCGCGCCAAAAGGAATAAACTATGGAATACAAAATTAAAGATATCAACCTTGCTATTGAAGGCCGCAAGGAACTCGATTTGGCCGAAACTGAAATGCCGGGCCTGATGGCTCTCCGCAAGGAATATGCTGGCAAGAAACCGCTCGCTGGCGCCCGCATCATGGGAAGCCTCCACATGACCGTGCAGACCGCTATCCTCATCGAAACGCTCGTGGATCTCGGCGCCGACGTGCGCTGGGTGAGCTGCAACATCTTCAGTACGCAGGACAACGCCGCCGCCGCCGTGGTGGTGGGCAAGAAGGGTACTGTGGAAAATCCGCAGGGCGTGCCTGTGTTCGCCTGGAAGGGTGAATCCTTGGAAGACTACTGGGAAAACACCGCCCGCGCCCTCGTGTGGCCCGACGGCAAGACCCCTGATCTGATCGTGGACGACGGTGGCGACGCTACCATGCTCGTGACCTGCGGTGCCGAATTCGAAGACGCGGGCAAGGTGCCTGAATTCAACCCGGCCACCGACAGCGAAGAATGGGGCGTGTTCCTCGCCACCTGCAAGAAGATTTTCGAAAAGGATCCGAAGCAGTGGACCCGCGCTCGCGAAGCTTTGAAGGGCGTTTCCGAAGAAACTACGACCGGCGTGCATCGCCTTTACCAGATGGCCCAGGCTGGCCGCCTGAAGTTCCCGGCCATCAACGTGAACGATTCCGTGACCAAGTCCAAGTTCGACAACCTCTACGGCTGCCGCCACTCCCTCATCGATGGTATCAACCGCGCCACTGACGTGATGATGGCTGGTAAGATCGCAGTCGTCTGCGGCTACGGCGACGTGGGTAAGGGCTGCGCCCAGTCCCTCCGCGGTCAGGGCGCCCGCGTGATCATCACCGAAATCGACCCGATTTGCGCTCTGCAGGCCGCTATGGAAGGCTACGAAGTCAAGACCCTCGACGAAGTCGTTAGCTACGCCGACATCTTCGTGACCACCACCGGTAACACCGGCATCATCAGCGCCGCTCAGATGGAAAAGATGAAGAACCGCGCTATCGTGGGTAACATCGGTCACTTCGACAACGAAATCGATATGGCCGGTCTCAAAAAGATTCCGGGCATCAAGCGCAACGAAATCAAGCCGCAGTACGACGAATGGATTTTCGCCGATGGTCACAGCATCCTTATCCTCGCTGAAGGCCGCCTGCTGAACCTCGGCTGCGCTACTGGTCACCCGAGCTTCGTGATGAGCGCAAGCTTCACGAACCAGACCATCGCTCAGATCGACCTCTGGCTCAACGCTCAGGGCAAGCAGACAGTCGCTGGTATCAAGTACGAAAGCGGCGTCGTGTACACGCTCCCGAAGATTCTCGACGAAAAGGTCGCACGCCTCCACCTCGAAAAACTCGGCGTTCACCTCACCCGCCTCACGCAGGCTCAGGCCGACTATATCGGCGTGCCGGTCGAAGGCCCGTACAAGGCTGATCACTACAGATACTAGACGAGAGAACGGCGCTAACGCGCCTACAGACGAAAGAAAATATCCCCGTGCAATTTAAAATGCGCGGGGATTTTTTTCCTATAGAATGGAAAATCCGAACGTAAGCGGAATCGTCACCTTCGCGTTCCCGGACTCCACCTCGCCAAACGTCATCTGGCCAACATAGTCCCTGATCGCATTATCGAATTCCTCGTAGCCGGTCGAGGAATAAGCGACGGTTGGACGGGCAACTTCACCGCTCGGGGCAATCTCAAATCTCAAGACAACGCGGCCTTTGAATCTGGGTTTCTTCTTCAAGAACTTGTTGTAAATGTGTTCCAATCCTGGCGACCGCTGGCGCATGGTTTCCGCAACATCTTCGGCGGAACGTGAACCGCGCACCTTAACATCTTTTGTCCACAGAAACTCGACCCAGCCGAAAGCCTTAGCTTTATAGTCCTTCATCCTGCCAGCCGACTCCGTAAAAAACTTATCGCTAAATTTTTTCGAAATTTTCTTCCTGACAGTCTCCTCCATTATACTCGGGCGTGTCTCAACAAGCCTTAAATCACCGCTAGGATTAATCTTTGGACGCTCTAAACCGGACAACCGGTAAATTTCTTGATGGGCCCATTCCATTGCACTAATGCGAAAAGCTTCATCCAGTTCATAAACATCGACCCAGACGTACTTGAATCCTATTTCCTTCAACGCAGTTATCAAGGGGGTCAATTCATGGAACCTATTCTGCCTAAAGAAACTGCCATCGATGCATAAAGTAATCCTGTCAGCGTCCCACCTGTCAGCATACGCCTCGCGAACACGAATCAATGTGCTGACAATAACATCAAACGCAGAAAGCGGAGCGATAGCGGCATCTCCCCGCCATATCCTTCGCATAGAATTCGGGGAAAGCGTAGCAAGCGAATCCCCTTCGGCAGGCAATTTCAAATCCCTCGGCGGAATCACGCCCAAGTCACCCTCCCCCTCCATGCTGAGAAAATCGCCTTTGCCATCAACATAGACGCTATCCGGCGTCGCGACCAGTGCCGAATACATATAACGGGGGAACGGATAATAGACCGCCCAAAGGAGACGCCCCGGATCCTCTTCGAAATCCTTCTCGATTGCCGCATAGCGATGTGCGTACGGATAATCAAGAACCTTATAATACACACTCGGGATAGGAAACCAGCCAAGGGCACCGACAACAAGATAGTCATCGCGCACGTTGACGTTAAGCATCAGGTCCTGCTCCCAGCAGTGGCCATAGCCAAAGCAAAGCGACACCACAACCGCAAGGGCAAAGAGGAGCCGACTCTTTTTGCTCAATCCGTTTTCGTTACAAGCAAATTTACTCATAGGACTTTATGCTAAATATAAAGCAAGCCATTACAAAAACCAAGCAAAAAAAAAACGTTTTCCTGCCAATTTTCAAAAACTAATCAGCGCGGGAATTTTTATTACCTATTCCATCCGGAATGCCCTTCGCCATAGGCAACGCCACCGCCATTGTCATCATAGCCGCCCAACGACGAAGTGCTTTTCACGCCGAGCCAACCGCGCATTCTCTTAATCCGTGCGGAATCTTTTGCGACTTCAGCACTCGCGTTCCCTTGCAAGTCGGAGTTCTTTTTATCAGGATTCTCAGCCATGTCATAAATCTCCTGCAAGAATTTTCACCCTTGTAAAAATATAGCTATTTACGAAAAAGCCAAAAACAGACAACATCTTAAAAATCAATGACCCGAGAACTGAGTCAACGATTCTACGCGATATCCCGAAAGAACATCACGTCCTTTAAGATCGGTAAGTTCTATAATAAAAGCACAACACTCCACTTTGCCGCCCACTTTTTCGATAAGATGTATCGCAGCCTGCGCGGTGCCGCCAGTAGCAAGCAAGTCATCGATAATCACAACGCGTTCACCCGGCTTAACGGCATCTTTGTGAATTTCAATGCAAGCCGTACCGTATTCCAAATCGTACGTGATACCAACAGTTTCACGCGGGAGTTTCCCTTTTTTGCGCACAGGCACAAACGGTTTGTGGAAATGTTCTGCTATTGAAACGCCGAAAAAAAAGCCACGCGCTTCAAGCCCAGCAACAACATCAAACTCAACCTTTTCGAGCCTTTCGTAAAGGCTATCGAGTGTCAACTTGAGCGCATCGGCATTTCCCAAAATTCCAGTAATATCGCGGAAAAGAACACCCTTCTTTGGAAAATCAGGAACAGAAATAATATAGTCTTCAATTTTCATGATGTACCCTCCAACTTTATATTTCAATAATAACATTTTTATAGAAGTAAGCACCAAACACCCTCAGTGTTATGCCTAGATTTTTTTCGCAATTTTATACAATTTTTTCAGAAAGTCCTTTTATAAAATACAGGTACAAACACGGCGCAGTTTCGACAAGCATCGCAAACTTTCAAAGTTGCGCTACACATTCGAATAAAAGGACAACTTCATGGAAAAAGAACTTTTTGAAAAATTCAACAACGGCGAACTCAGACTCCCCTGCAATACGAAAGCATTCAAGGATATCGCTTGGAGCAAGCACCCAACTTTTGAAGGCGTAGAACTTAAGCATATCATTACATCGAAAGAAACTGGCGGCACATTCAGCTATCACCTCGTACGCATTGCACCGAATAAAAGCATCAAGAATCACATTCACGAAACGCAACTCGAAACTCACGAAATCATCGCGGGGAGCGGCGTGTGCATAAATGACGGCATCAAACTCCATTACGTCCCAGGCGTGATTTCGATTATGCCAGCGAAAGTTCCGCACGAAGTAAATGCAGGCGACGAAGGACTTTATTTGTTCGCGAAGTTCATTCCCGCGCTATGTTAAAGATGGCGCCCCGGAACAAGTCCGGGGGTGACAAAGAGGCCGTCATGACGATTTAGGCATTATTTGATGCAGGTTTCACTGCCCGCTTATATTCTTTAGGCGAGAGCCCAACTAATTTTTTAAAGCAACGGTCCATGTGACTTTGGTCGTAAAATCCGGCATCGTAAGTCACTTCGGACGCGCTTCTTTCGGCAAGCAGTTTTTGCGCCTTGCGAACTTTGCATTGCATCTGGAACTGGTGCGGCGTAAGCCCGAATGCTTTCTTGAATTCACGAATCATGTGGAACGGGCTGATGCAAGAATCATGCGCCATCTGTTCAATCAAATAGACATTCTCGGGCTTTTCGAGAATACTTTTTCGCAACTCATTCAAGCGAGCAACAGCATTTTCATAATCGACCGCGCATTCCGATTCATCGACTTTTATGCACATCACCACCATCGAATAGCTTTGCCCATCGATTGCCTTAATTTCGTGCAAAACATCTGGCGGAATCTGGAACTTATCGCCGGCACTGTAAATTTCCGCAACCCCGTTCATCACCAAGCAAACCGATCCTTCTTCGATGTAGCCAACCGTCAAATGATCCGTATGCGTATGCGACAGATACGACTTGGTCCAATCCTTGTAACGGACACATTCAATTTCATCATTCTTTTTGCTGTACGTAATCTCAGACATACCGCGCAAATTATAGAAAATGCTCGCTTTCGCGAGCATAATACTTTTTATCCGTCTTAATTTATCTTTCATATATATCGTTCGTTAACCACCTCCTTATTTTACATATTTCTTGATAAGCCTAATCATGATATCCGTAAGGCTTTCCACATTGTAATTACCTACAGACGCCTTGATGTGGGAATTGCCGATACCACTGTCATCCGTGAGGAACACATAGGAGCCGCCCGTCGCAACATCAAAGAATCTCAGCATAAATTCCGTATCCTTATCCACACCGCTTGCAGCTACCGGAATCAACTTGATGCCATGTTTTGCATAGAGCATAATAGATTCCTGAAGGCTTTCAATGACACCCGTCTCATGGTGCGCAGGCGCATCGAGAATAAGGAATGCAATACGTGCGCGAGCCGATCTATTCCAAGAAAGATCCTGCAACGAGGCTTCAAGCGCAGAATGAACAGCTTCGGGATAATCACCACCGCCAGAAGCACTCTGCTCAGAAACAAAATCCTGTGTTTCAGAAGCATCATCAGTGAAGTCGCTAGCACGTGTCAGATAAGCATCACCTTCATCACGGTAAAACAGAGCTGCCGTGCGCAAAGCCACCTTACTTTCCGAACTTGCATGGTCAATAATGTAACTGAGATCGGACTTGAGGAATTTAATTTCATCGCTCATCGAACCCGTCGCATCTACGATGAATGCAACATCGGCTTTGGCTTTCGGATGTCTGATTTCATCATCGACAACAACGTTTACATTTAATTTTTTATCATCCATGGTAGTGAGCTTAATCGATTCCTTGACCCAATCACCATCGACTTTCAGCGAATAATCCTTGGCTTTAAGCTTTTTGGAGCTATCCTTGAACAAATTAATCCAGCAATATGCATACCCGGCATTATCCGTCTTGGTTGTAAACTCTATAGCATTACTGTTAAATAGTTCCACATCGACATTTGCGATACCGACTCTGTTACCATCAACCACTTTTACCACTACGAGGTTTTTCGGGAAAAAATCCCAGTAATCGGTTTTTCCACTGAAATCATCATCATCGAGAAGATTTGTCCAAAATTTCCAATTGTCCAAATCATTCCATTCGCCAGCCGTGAGAAGTCCCGCCCTTCGACTTTCATTCCTGCCGCTGCGCCTTCTTCTATAAGTCGGCTCATCGTCACGTTCAACGACTCGTTCATGGCGTTCAGAGACTCGGACCTTGCTTTTTCTTGAAGACGGTTCATCACGAGAAACCGACATATCATAAGATTTTAACGATCTTCCAGTTTTCGCTTTAGAAGTTTTTATACCTGAAGCGCTCCCTCCAAGCAGTCCCGCTAAACCATCGCCAATACCGCCTGAACCAGCAGCAACATAACCTTCGTTAAAACCGCCAGATCCACGTCTTCCGCCAAGCACTGTTTTTCCCGATGTAGAAAGACCGCTTACGCTTTTCATTACTTTATCTATATCTTTTGCAAATTTAGCTTCTCCAGAAACAGGTCTTGAAGCCATCAATTTTAGCACACCGCGATCGACAGGCGCCGCCTTTGGCATCCCTTTAGAGCCATGTTCCTCCGCTCGTTCCAACCTTGGGCCGTCATCTTTGACAGTGTACACAGTTGCAACTTCCACGCGTCCGTCATCGGACTCATCGACACTGGTGGCTTTATTGTCAGTTGTTTTTTCATGATCGCTACCACCGCAGAAAAATACACACAGCAATGTGCCAGTTACCGCAATCACAGCAATCAGAGCGAACAGTTTGTATTTCATGTTTTTCATGATGTCCTCCTTGTTTTTTCTTTCAAACTAGCACATTCGATTTTGCGAAACCAACGATTTTGCAAAGAAGGCAGATAAATGATTTTTACAATTTTCATTGTAATTTTTTTGTCATTTAATTACACAATTCCTTTACACAAACAACCCCCTAGCAAAGTGTCTCCAAATTATCTATTTTTGCTCGTTGTCCATTTTTCGCGGAGCCTATATGCCAGAAAAATTTTCGAAATGGGTTGCCTGCTGGGGTAATGCCACATCCATCACAGACCGCAAAGAAGCTACATACGCCAAGGATTTAACTCTCCGCTATCCGATTCGCGCCTGCTTTTCGGGGAGCAAATTGCGGTTCCATTTTTCGAATCTCACCGGCACTGAGCCCGTAACCATCAGCGAAGCGTACATCGCAAAATCTGCGCAATCCCAAACGGCAAACGCGCAGTCTTACATTCCAACTGCTATCACTTTTGGCGGCAAGAATTCTGCAAGCATCCCTGCAGGTGAAGAAATCTTGAGCGACGAAATTCCGTTTGACGTAACCGCAGGTGAGACATTCGATGTAAGCCTCTACTTTGCAGATTTCACACAAATGAACGCAGGTACAGCCATCACAGGGCCGCTTTCGGGCGGCAAGTATAGCTACGGCAATTTTGCAAAAAGCGAAACGCTTCCCGACGACCTCACACGTAAAACCAACTGGATTTATTTCCTCAATACCATCGACATTTTCACCGAAGAAAAGAACTTCGCACTTGTCTGCTTTGGCGATTCTATCACGGCACAGGACTGGCCCGATTACCTTGCACTCCGTTGCGCTCGCGAAGGTTTCAACAACGTATCCATCATCCGTCGCGCAGTCAGTGGCACACGCATCT
The DNA here is from genome assembly GCF_900143015.1 of Fibrobacter sp. UWB11. Taxonomy (NCBI): domain Bacteria; kingdom Pseudomonadati; phylum Fibrobacterota; class Fibrobacteria; order Fibrobacterales; family Fibrobacteraceae; genus Fibrobacter; species Fibrobacter sp. UWB11. The sequence continues at coordinate 708,364 of NZ_FSRT01000002.1, forward strand.
TGCGCGAATACAGTTGCATCACCTACGCTGCATACGGCCTTAAAGGCGCGACGCGCTTCCCGATTGAAATGAACGTTGCAGGAGCCCGCACCGTCATCGTGCAGCATGGCATTAACGACATCATCCACCCCGTCGGTGTCGAAGTCAACAAGTTCCGCCCCTGGAGCGACATGCCTACAGCAGACGACCTCATCAACGGCGTCCGCTCACTTTACATCACGCATGCACGCAAGCTTGGTCTCAAGATTTACAGCGGCACGCTACTGCCGATTTACGGTTGGCGCACCTACAACGAAAAACGTGACATCATCCGCACCGCATTTAATGAATGGTTGAGAACCGCACCGGATTTTGACGGCTGCGTAGACTTCGACAAGGCTGTCCGCGGGCACGACGATCCGAAGGCTTTTGCGGCAGGCTTCGACTCGGGCGACCATCTGCACCCGAGTGCCAAGGCATACGAAGCTATGGCCGAATGTGTTCCCGAAGAATTGCTTAAATAATTTTCGCCAATCGAGACATTAAATATTTATTTTAAGTCTATGAGCTTGAAAGATTCCATTAAGCAACTTCAGAAACGGGAGCATATCACGCAAGACGAAATCATGCGTCGTCTTGGTTGTACCCGTAGTAGCATTATGGAAGGCAATTCTGCCGAAGTGGCAGCAACATTCGATTACGCATTCGGAAAAAATTCTATTCACGATTCCCACAACGATGACAAACTTCGCAAAGGCTCTCGTGAATCCAGGGAACTCGAAAAACTTCTCCCGTGGGCCCGCAAGTTCCCTATCCGCACTTTGCAAAGCATGGGGCTCATTCCCACGAACGTCAAGGACACCGACCTTGTACGCGCCATTTTCCGCTTTATGCAAATCGGAAGCATTGCAGGTTTCAAAAACTATTACAGCACCACGTTGCAATCCATGAACCCGCAAACGTACGCCGCCTGGATACGCCTTGGCGAATTGCGCATCGAGCGTTCAACAACTGAATACACTCCAGACTACGAAGCAATTCTTTCAAACTTGAAATTTTTGCGTACAAACGTTTATCTTTATGGTCAAAAACTACGCAACATCGCCCGTGAAGCACTGAACAATTGCGGAATCGAAATTATCGAAGTAGATCCGTTCCTCACGGCACCCACTCCGACATGCGCCTTTTACTGGAGAGGCTATCGTCCTGTCATTCAATTTCCGACAACTAAAATGGACGACGCCAAGTTCCTTGAAGCATTGTTCCATGCAGTAGCACATGTACTTTATCACCCCTTGCGTACCTCTTGCTTGCAACTGGGTAATCAAATGAACGCGCAGTGCACCCCTGCTACCGCCAAGAACATCCAAGAAATCGAAGCTGAAACATTTGCACAAAACATAATGCTTTCCGAAGCCGAAGAATGTGAACTCATCTGTTGCGGTCGCTTTAATGAACGCCGTTGCATCCAGCATTTTTCAGGGCTGTTCCATGTGCGCCCAGGAATTCTCGTTGAGCGCTTACAGCAACAAGGCAAAATCAAGCGCAACTCATTGCTGAACGATTTCAAAATCGCAGTATAAAGGAGAAGCCCGCTCGGAGGCGGGCTTTATAACATCAAATCGCTCGCGTCTTTTGAAACGCTCGCGACACCTTTTACAAATTAGTAGTTCACAGCGAAGAAGAGGTTCCAGCTCTTGAAGCCCTTGGTAAAGTCAACCTTCGTAGCAAGGATGTTGAAACCAAAACCGGCTTCGAGCTGAACGGCAGAATTGTGGAAGAAGTTCAAACCGACTTCACCTCCCAAGCACATACCGAAAGCACCAATCCAGTCGTCAAAGAAGGCGTCAACTTGGAAACCAAGACCAATACCGGCGCCGACAAACGGACTTACGATTTCATCAAGCGGAGAAAAACGACCACCGATAAGCATATTGCCTTCAAGTTCCCAGTCCGTGCCAAATTCGGCATGCCAGTTCGAAATCGCCGTAATAGCGCCGTGGGTCGTCATTTCCCAAATGTGACCGTAGCGGATAAGCGGGAATGCCGTGACGTGATCCTTTTCAGGATTCTTCACGTCATCCTTATAGTTACTCCAGAAAGAAAGGCCAAAACCAGCCGTCTGGAAACTATAAACCGGACGTTGGAGTTTTTTCTCCGGTTCAATAGTGTCGTAGTTCTGAGCAAATGCCGCAAGGGCGAGGAAAGTAATGAGTAAAAGAATCTTTTTCATATTTAGAAATATACAAAAAGATTACACAACTGGAGCAAAGAACTTTCAACCATTCTATATTTTACAGCACTCATGAATAAAGCCGCTATAATTGTTGCCGTTTCTATGCTTCTGAGCCGCGTGCTCGGGATTTTCCGTGAAATGCTACTTGCCCACGCCGCTGGCGTGTCGCTCGAAAAAAACGCTCTCGACCTCGCGTTCATGATTCCAGACATCCTGAACCACGTCGTAAGTACCGGTTTTTTGTCGATTATCTTCATTCCGATTTTCACGGGCTATAAAGTCGCAGGTGACGAAAAGGCCGGCTGGAAGTTCTTCAGCAACGTGCTCAACACGTTTGGGCTTGCGCTTTTGATTCTCGTGATTCCGGCGTTCATCTGGATGAAGGAACTCATCGCGCTCTTGACCGTCGATGGCGTGACGCCTGAGCTCTTGGAACGCGCAACTTACTATGGACGCATTATTCTTCCGGGGCAAATTTTCATTTTTGTCGGTAGCATTCTCGTCGCAGTACAGCACACTCGCAAGCAGTTCCTGATTCCCTCGCTCACGGGCCTCATCTACAACATCGCCATTGTGGGCGGCGGTGCCGCAGGCCTCGCACTCAGTAAATACACCGGCAACGATTACGGTCTCTCCGGATTCGCCTGGGGCGTTCCGGTCGGCGCATTCATTGGATTTTTCGCCCTCCAGATTTTTGGCGCCAAGCGCGGCGGCGTCCATTACGAACTGATTTGCGAACCCAAACACCCCGACATTATCCGTTACTTCAAGATGATGCTCCCGATGTCTCTTGGCGTGGGCTCCATGTTCGGCCTTGAATTTATCATCCGTAGCTTCGGTGCAAACTTTGGCACGAGCGGCATTTCGAGCCTCAACTACGCTTACCGCGTCATGTACACGCTCGTTGCAGTATTCGGATTCTCGGTCAGCGTCACGAGCTACCCCGACATGGCGCGTCTCGTCAAGGAAGGCGACTTCCCGCAGCTGAACCGTAAAATCTGGAAGAGCCTCTCGCGCATGTTCTGCATCTTGATTCCGGCTGTTGTCGCCGTGTGGGCATTGAGCTTCCCGGCAGTGCGCATTCTCTTTGAACGCGGCGCGTTCCACCGCGAAACAACCGAAGCGATTTCTGAAATTCTCCGTTGGTACTTGCCCGTGAGCCTTGGGCTTTGTTTGCAGGCCGTTCTCGTCCGCAGCTTCTACGCTTGCGAACGCATGTGGGTTCCGACACTTTTGAATACCGGTATCTTTGCAGCGACCATCCCCGCCTACATTTTGCTTGGCGCCCCCGAAGTGGGGCTCGGCATCAAGAGCGTTCCGATTATCGGCGCTACAGGCGCCATCCTGCAAGTGATTTCGATGATTTTCATGTGGGCTAAGAAGAACGGCACCGACGGCATGAAGGAAGCAATCTTCAACATGGCACGCGCCCTCGTCGCTTTCGGCATCATGATTGCAGCCGCCATCGGTCTCGATCACATCTCTGGAGATTTTGTCCGCAATGCGGGTTTTGTAACGCTCGTCGTTTACGCCTGCGCCGCTGGAATCGCGCTGTTTACGCTTACGCTCATTGTCCAGCGTTACCTCGGCAGTAAAGACGCCAAGGATATTTTGAACGAACTTTTAGGAAAGGTTCTTCGCAAGCTGCATTTGGCTCATTAACTCGCGCATTAAGATCATTCTTGTCAAGCCCGCCGACTACAACCGACCATGGTATTCATCATCCCGCGTCGGCGGTAAAATTTCTTCTGGCAACGTCCCATAATCAGAGACGTTATCTTTTTCAAATCCGTTGATCATCCATTTGAAAAAGCCTACAGTTCCGCCGAGCACAGCCCCGGTTGCAAAACCAACGCCAGCAGCACTAAGCGCAACAAGTTTGAGAGGAAACAGGCGCAAATCCATTACATCTACAGCATGGAACTTACCGCTACCATTCGTAGCCACGAACCACCCGGCAACGCCATAGTCGCAGCCGTATTTGCACCATAACGAATCATGGGATTTGGGTTCGTGCTCACAGAACAACCTACAAGGCTCAGCACAAGCAACATGCAAATGATTAGCTTCATAAAATTTATTTCGTCGGTGGTAAAATATCTTCCGGTAAATCGGAATATGCAGCATCATGGTCGTCTTCAAAACCGTTAATCATCCACTTGATAAATCCAACGGTTCCACCGATTAAACCACCAACAAGGCAACCTACACCTGCGACAGCAAGCGATACCCCAAACGCAGCAAAAAAGGCGTCATCGCGTTCTTTTTGTCTTTGTTTTTCACTATCGCTCATATAGCTTTTATCTTTATCATCTTCGTCTGCAGCGCCAGCCACCACAGCAACAACCGCAGCCCCAGCAAGCCCAGGCAACGCCATAGTCGCACCAGCATTAGCCCCATAACGAATCATGGGGTTCGGGTTCTTGCTGACGGCACAACCCACAAGGCTAAGTGCTAGCAACACACAAATAATCGGTTTCAAAAAGTTCATACCCGTAATATAAAGCGACGGCTGCAATTCACAAATAACGTCACTAAAAATTTTTGACAATGTAGCAAAAATTAACGATAAAACGCAAACAAAAAAGCCCGGCGATTCCACCGAGCTCCGTATATTTATCGTATAGAAATTCTTACCTTGTAAGAGGTCGTTGCCCCACGGACCTTTACAATGTAATTCCCGGCAGGTATCGCACTTAAAAGATGCGAGGATTCCAACGAGCCTTCAGTAGATTGCCCGACTCGACCATTCCACACGATATGGCCCGTCAAATCCACAATCGTCACTGTCACCGGTTCATTTACACGAGCAATCGAAATGGAACGACCATCGACCTTCACCTGCGGCATGGCAACATGCATTTTATGCATTTTCGGAGCCGTTATAGCAGTAGTTCCCGGTGCCTTTGAACCAATAACCGGTTCCGCCTTCTTGTTCTTGTATAACGGAGCCACGGCTTCGGCCCACAAGCGGTGCATCGCCTGACCACCCAACGGGTTCGCCGGATGTACACCGTCCTCGGAAATAAGTTCCGGATGAGCTAAGAAAAAGTTGTAGAAATCCGGACCCGGCATCAAGTTATTGTCTTTGACAAGCTTGTCAATCGCATCCAAGAATTCCTGAGGAACTTGCCAACCGGAATATGCCGGATTGGTAGCAATCATACGAGCAATAATCGGTGTAATACCATGAGCCTTTGCAGTATCGATAATCATCTGCATGTTCCTTGTGAACTGCTCGACAGTATAATCGTTACCGACCCAAGCATCGTTCGTACCCATTTCGATAGCCCAATACTTGACATTGCCAGCGTATTCGGCATAATACTTAAGTGCATCGGCAACGCCCTGGCTTGCAACACAGGCAATACCGCCACGAATCATTGCCGGATAATAATCTGGGTAACGTGCATGAATCAACTGCGAGAAGTTCGAATCCACAGCAAACTGCTTCATCCCCATCTGGGTAATACTTGTACCCATGAAGAACCACGTATCATCACCGCCATCGCTAATGTCATACGCACTGACTTCTTCCAAATAAATTGCCGGAGTCGAAGCCAAAATACGGAACCAAGACATTCCTTCAAAATCAATGGCAATACCACGGGATGCCGCACCACTCTCGCCAATTTCAGCAGCAATCTGCCAATCGCCGTCCACACCATTTGTTGAATTTGCAGACGTCATGATCTTGAAATTCTGCAATGTGGAACCAATCGAAACGTTATGCAAGCAGCCCTGCGCATACACGTAATCTTGGCTTGCCCATGCTTCGTCACCACGGGTATCCCACGTGACGAACAATTTTTTCGGGCCCACTCCCACATTCAATGCAAAATCATTCACAATGGTAATTTGGTTAGAATCCAATTTACCATCTGTATAGGCCAAAGGATTTAAATAATTGGCCACATCCCCCGCAACATAAAGGGGCTTACCTATGCTTACATTAGGATTCGCCGTAATAGCAAATGCACTACCACAAGCGACCGCGCAACCAAGCGCAGCACCTAAAAACATATGTGTAAATTTATCCAAGGACATACCACACCCCATATTTCACGCTAATAATTATAAAATAGGTTATTATGGGGTAAATTTAAAAAATGTATGAAATTTGACATATCAGAAAAGGTGACACACGTCACCTTTTGACATTTAAATCACTATAATTCGGCACAAAATAGAATACTCCAAACAGTAGTGTTAGCAATTTTTTACTTAATGGATATCTTTGTAGAGTAATTGCTATTTACACCGTGAATATTTACAAAGTAATTCCCTGCAGGCATTTTTGGAAATCCCGCTGAGCCGTTCCATACGACGTGTCCCATGACATCCATGATGGTCACGCGGTCATTCTCGCGCAAACCGGAAATTGAGATTTCACGATCGTTCACACTCACGCGCGGCAATGCAAAATTCACATTGTGCATTTTCGGGAGAGACGTTCCGCCACAGCCAACAACATCTGGCAAACCAGCGCAAGGATCGTCCTTGTACAAAGGCGCCACCGTCTCCGCCCACAAACGGTGCATCGACTGTCCGCCCTTAGGCTCTGCCGGGTGTACACCATCGCTTGCAGAAAGTTCTTCGGGATGTTTCAAAAAGTAATTGTAGAAATCAGGGCCATTCGGAAGCTCGTTATCAAACGTGAGTTTGTCAATGGCATCGAGGTAATCCTGATGCACCTGCCACTTTGCAATTTCAGGATTCGTCGCAATCATGCGAGCGATAATCGGAGTAATGCCATGAGCTTTCGCCGTATCGATAATCGTCTGCAAGTTCTTCGTGAACGTTTCGACATTCGCATTGCTGCCGCCCCATGCATCGTTTGTTCCCATTTCAATCGCCCAGAACTTTACGTTCCCTACGTATTCCACGTAATACTTGAGTGCATCGACAACGCCCTGACTCGTAACGCAACCAATGCCACCGCGTAACATCGCCGGGTAGTAATCCGAAAAACGTGCGTGCACCAACTGCGCAAAATTTGAATCAACGGTGAACTGCTTCATGCCCATCTGGCTGATGCTCGTGCCCATGAAGAACCACGTATCGTCCCCGCCATCGCTGATGTCGTAAGCACCGACTTCTTCAAGATTTTTCACCGGAGATTCAGCCACGATGCGGAACCAGGACTTGCCTGCAAAATCGATCGCAAGCCCACGGGACGTAACACCGCTCTCGCCCACTTCGGCAACTGTTTCCCAATCGCCATCTACGCCGTTCGTCGTATTCGCCGACGTCATCACCTTGAAGTTCTTTAAAGTTGCGCCTTCGGCAAAGGAATGTTGGCAACTCGCTGCATGCACAAACTCTTCGCTTGCCCAAGCCTCATCGCCACGAGTTTCCCATGTGATGAACAGTTTTGTCGGGCCCTCGCCCACATTCAGCGCAAAATCCGACACCGACGCGACCTGGTTAAAGTCAAGCGTTCCATCGGTATAAACTTCTGGTTTCCAGTTGGAATTGACAGCACCCGCCACGTAGAGGTTCTTGCCCAGACTCACGTTCGGATTCGCCGTAATTGCAAAAGCACTGCTGCAAAATGCGCAAGCTAGCGCAACACCTAGCACTTGCAAAACTCTTGTATTTTTCATTTTACACCCCAAAACTTTATATCCTGTTTATATAAGAAATTGCTCTTCAGAAAATAAACAATTATAACGTAAACAGGACCGAAAAAATCAAAAGGGTGTGGACAATTTACCTTCCGTTATCGCGCAGGCGGTAAAGTACACAGGCAATGTCAATTGGACGAGGCAAGCTCATTTCACGGCTTAAGCCTTGCGGCAAATTGCGGAATCCGACGTTCTTGATTTTTTCGCAGAGCGCATTGATGCGTTCCATAATCGTCGCCTTCGCAGATTCACCATTAGCATCATTATTGCTTGCGGCGTTCTGGCAGAGATTTAACAACATAAAGCCAGCACCGAATCGCTGTTGCTTATCCACAAGCGCACCTGCCTTGGACGTATCCGAGACAAGGAAACCAATTTGCAATAACGTATCGCCTGAGATTTTCACTTTCACTTGGCGTTCCACAGCAGATGCAGGGCGGAGTGACGGGAGCAAGGGCTTTACGTATTCCGCAAAATCGCGACACTGCGGTTCTACAAATGCAGGCAATCCCGGCACGATTTTTGCAACACCACCAGCAGCATCACCGAGTCCAGCCGCCACATTCTTTCCATTGATTCTTGCACATTCCGCCTTGTACGACGCCATCACGATGATGTTGTCCGCCAAGTCCAAAAAGTCTCCACAGGCGCCCGCCACCAGAATAAAGCTACGGCCCTTGATTTCACGGATGCGATCTGTGAGCGGGATAAGTGGTTCGCGGTCATCGCCCAAAAGCTTACGCACACGGACATCGCGAATGAGGAAGTTTACCGCAGAGGAGTCTTCGTCAATCAAGAAGACATCACTCCCCGCCTCCATCGCTTCCATCAAGTTTGCGGCCTCGCTCGTCGAGCCCGACGCACAGGCAGTCGTAAAGTTCTTTGTCGAAATTCCGCCCGGCAGGTCACGTACAAACTGCGAAAGGTCCGTGCCACGCACGCTGCGGCCATCTTCGACGCCCACGCGCACCGCCGATTCGCTCACGACAATGCCTTCGCGACCGTCTCCCGGGATATGCGGGTAAACCGATTTCGTCAAAGCCTGCAACAATGTCGATTTTCCATGGAAAGCCCCGCCCGAGATCACCGTGATTCCCTTCGGGATTCCCATGCCGCGAATTTCACGTCCATTTGCGACAAGCATCACCGCCATTTCTTCGGGAGCAGTAAACGGAACAGCCCCTTCCATCGGGAGTTCACTCAAACCCGATGCACGCGGGAGCACGGCACCATCTGGCACAAACGCACAAAGTCCACGTTCTTCGAGCTGCGACAAGATTTCCTTGCGCTCGGCAAGCACGCGGTAATGTTCAACAAGCTCGGGCTCCACGCCGTCCTTCTTCGATTCACCCGAATTGTAAAGCGCAGCCGACACCAAGTCCGGGAGCACCATCGTCAAAATTTCGGCAGCCGCTTCGGCCTGAATCTTGCGGCCATCGCCCGGCAAACGCACTTGCAAGCAGGCTCGCAATTCTCCGTTATCGACCCACAGTGCGTTTCGCACCAGCATTTCAGGTCCAGCGGTATCAAAAACAACCGCAGCATCCCTATCGGGGTACTTTTCACGAACAAGTGATGAAAGCCTGCGGTAAAGGTAATCACTCAGCGCAAGGCGGCGTTCAAAAGAGCCACCCCATTCGCTCGGGAAACCAAGCATAAGCAAGCTCGCCTTGATCATCACACGCGAAGCCGGTGCGTATGGGTCTCCCTGCACATGCAAGAATTCCAGCACAAAGTCACCAAAATCCCACGTCCTGTCGGCTAAGGATTTATAAAGCCCGTAATTTTTCCCTTGTAAACTGCGAATTTTTTGATAAAGCGCTTTCATATACACAAAAGTAGTTAAACTAGACCAATTATACACCTAATATTTACGCACATTTTACGGCACTTTAACATTTGTCCTGTAAAAAAAGAATTAAATTCTAGAGGTGAACTAACTCTTTTACATGCAAATCAGGAGTACAACCCATGAAAAAGCTGTATATTTTTGCCTTGATGATGGCATTCCTCTTTACGACCGTCGTCGCAGACGAAGAAGATCCACCTCCGCGTGGCAAGGCCGCAACCATCAACATCATTACCGAACCGCCTAACAGCGACGTGTTCCTTGGCGGTGAACCTCTCGGCAAGAGCCCGATTAAAGACATGCAAGTCAAGTCCGGTCGTCAGACGCTCGTCGTCATTGACCAGGGTTTTGAACTCGTGAACAAGCGCGTGAACATTTGGCCGGGCAAGGACAGCCGCAACAACTTCGACTTCAGCACCAAAATTCCGAAGGGCCACATCAAGGTTACGACGAATCCGCCGCGCTGCCTCATCTTCGTCGATGGCGAACAGGCTGACAAGACCGACGGTGCAGAACTCGTTGTCCACAACCTCGATGCCGGTGACCACGTTGTGCGCGCCCAGTGCAGCAACCGCAAGAGCGCCGAAGCCCTCGTGAAGGTCGTTGGCGAAGAAACCGTTGAAGTCAATCTTGACGCTACAACCGGTTCCAAGAAGAAGAAACGCTAATTCGCACGAAAACGCGACTTTTTTCAAAGAACTCCTCGTTTGGGGAGTTTTTTTTATGTTTTTTTTGTATGTTTATAACATAATGTTTCCAATCTAGGAGAAAAAAATGTCAAAAATTTGGATTTTCGCCCTCTGCGCAGGCCTTGCTTTCCTCTCTGGTTGCGCTAGTGACGGTGGCAAAAAAGTAACCCGCCTCGATGCAAACTCTGTTACCGACCTCTCTGGCAGCTGGAACGATACCGATTCTCGCCTTGTCGCCGAAGAAATGATCAACGACTGCCTCGGTCGTCCGTGGTACAGCCAGTTCTCCGCCCAGAAGGGTTCCGTACCGACTATCGTGATTGGCAAAGTCCGCAACAAGAGCCACGAACATATCCGTGTTGAAACGTTCATCAAGGATATCGAACGCGCCCTCATCAATTCCGGCAAGGCTGAATTCGTAGCAAACTCCAACGAACGCGCCGACCTCCGCGACGAACTTGCAGACCAGCAGGGCAACGTCACCGAAGAAACCCAGAAAGATGCCGGCATGGAAATCGGTGCTGACCTCATGCTTACCGGATCCATCAACTCCGTCATTGACCAGGAAGGCGGCGAACAGGTGGTCTTCTACCAGATCGACATGGAACTTACCGATATCCAGAGCCACCGCAAGGTTTGGCTTGGCGACAAGAAGATCAAGAAGTACGTAGCTAAAAGCAGCGTGAAGTTCTAGTCTGAATAGTTGGCAGAACTTAGTTAGCAAAGCTTAGATAAGAAAGTGCCCGACTTTGTCGGGCTTATTTTTTGGGGATTTCAGATTCTTCCCTTTTCAAAACCCCATTCTCATTTTTTAGCCCATAAAGTTTCATCACAGAAGAATCGGCTGCGATTAATTCATCTAAATAAAAAGAAGTCTTCTTAGGCGCATAAGTAGCAGCAAAACCCAATCTAGCTGTTTTCAAAGATTTCGCATAAAAACCAACAACTTCCTTATTCGAGGTGTTGTTAATTACACATTCTGATAAACGCAAAACTCTTTCGCTCTGTTTTATTGGTTCCATTTTTTTAAAGGATTCAGGTTCAGAGATATAACTCTTACAATTTTGCATTGCCATTGCAAGACTAGACTTTGCAAATGGACTTAGTTCCTGTTTCGTCAAATTGGAATCGGTCATACCTTCACGTATGGATTGGTACAAAGCATTCGCGACACCACGAGCCATATTATCGTATATGTTCTCTGTTTCTGAAGAATCTGCGGCACGCCCATCAATAAACATTTTTAAAGCCCAAAGGGAATCATTTGCAGGCAACAGGGCTTGAATTACAATATTAACCAAACTATCTCGAAAAAGAGCTTTCCCCGAAACATCGACAGAGTGAGAATCGTTGACAGTCCACACGGCATCCGTCACATACCACTCAACAGCATCTTTTAATAAAAATCCAGGCCATTCGGCCATTTTCATATATTCAATCTTGACTTTAGGTTTAATTTCTGAAGGCTTGCATGCAACAAAGGCCAACAGAAATACCGTAAGCAAACCGCTCAAAATAACTCGTTTATTCATCATATTGACGAAGATAGCAAAAAACTTTTTTTCTATAAAACCCCATTTCTTCATATAATCTTTAAAAAACAGAATACCATAATATTTTTTTTGTAGATTTAACAATAAACAACAAATTCGCATAAGATTATGAAAAGACTCCTACTAATCCTTTCGGCAGTTTTACTTTTTTCAGGCTGTGCAAACAAGTCCATGACCCGCTACGAAGCCCTTGCACCAGTCTTTGAACACAAAGGCTACGAAGCGACTATTAACGAAGTCAAGAAACAGCAAGAAGACCTTTACGGAGAAAAGACCGAATTCCTCTATTACTTTGACTTGGGAGTCCTTTACCACTACAACGGAAACTACAAGGAAAGTGCAGACAACTTTGCCAAGGCCGAAAAAATTTACGACGACCTCTACACGCGATCTGTAACAAACGAAGCTGCAGCCATTGTCACAAACGACAACATCCGCCCGTACAGGGCTCGCCCCTTCGAAGTGCTTGTGCTCCATGAATTGCAGATATTGAACTTCCTCGCACAAAAGAACGTCGATGGAGCCTTGGTCGAAGTCAACCGCGCCCAAAAGGCAATGACGGAACTCTACCAAAAAGATAACGGCAAGACAAACGACAACGGCTTTTTGCGCTACCTCACCGCCATCGTTTACGAAATGGCCGGTGAACCCGACGAAGCGGCCATCGCTTACTACAAGACGGTCAAGGCTTACAACGAAAACATCCTAAACCTCCCGAAAGAAGCTCGCCAGTTCATTATCGAAAGCTTAAAGCGCACAGACCGCGAAGACGACATCAGGACGCTCGGACTCGATATGGCGACCGAAACTTCCAAGGCCAAAGCCGCCTACGACCTCGGTCAAGAAATCATCGTTGTGGGTTACGCTGGACACGGCCCGATTCTAAACGAACTGCGCATGTCGGGAACTTATGTAAACGGCGGCCTTTTGAATCTTTCCTATAAAGATGGAAAGACTGGCCAAATGGTAAGCACTAACGTAGGCGCACCGCCCGTTGCAGGAGCAAGCAATGGCGAAACATTCCACATTTCATTAGCTCTCCCCGAAGCCCATTCTTTCAGAAGCCTAGTCCACCGCTTTAACGTATCCGTAGACAACCAGTCCGGAATCCGCCCCGAAAAGGTAATGGCTATCGACAAGGAACTCGAAATGAACCTCAAGGATGACTTTGCGAACACCATGACCCGTACAGCCATCCGCGTCGTCCTCCGCACAATCGCTTCACAGGCAGCCAAGAAAGCCATGAAGTCGGACAACGCCTTGTTAAACCTCTTTACAAGTATCGGTACGGATATTGCGCAAGACCAGCTCGAAAAGGCCGATTTGCGTATTGCACTCTTTTTGCCGAACTCCTTCCAGATGACGCGAATCCCGGTCGAACCCGGTTCACACGAAGTCACTGTGGCCGCCGAAGGAAGCGAAGGAAACACGGTCAACATTTTCAAATTCGGCAATGTTGACGTGAAAAAAGGCGAAAAGAAGTTCATCTTTGTACCTGCAATCAAGTAAAAAAAGACATAAAATAGGCGAAAAAGCACCATTTTCTAAATTGTAAACTCCATTTTTCTAAATAATTATTTAGTTTCAAGAAAAAACAATCCTAGGAGCAATAATCAATGAATTTCAAACTTATTTTCGCAGCAGCAGCTTTGCTTGCCACCCAGTCCTTTGCTATTGCAGGTATTGGCGCCCACTACACCCCGGCAGTTGGAACCACCCTTAAAGAAGCTCAAAGAGCAGACATCAAGGGAACCGACGGCAAAATCGGCTTTAGCCACGGTAGCTTTGACTACATCCAGGGTTTCGGTTTCAAGGCATGGGTCGATGTTCTCCCGTTCGTCGATATCGAAGCCACTTTCAACATCCAGTTTGCATCTTACAATGCAGCACTCTGGGTAGGTGAAGGCGAAGACGCACGCAAGATTCCTCTCGAAATTGAACTCGGCGGAACCCCGTTTGCCAAGGCAACTCCGAAGTACATCGCCATGAACGCAGACCTCTCCGTCACCAAGCCGTTCTCTATCCCGCTTTTCCCGATCCGTCCGTATGTCGGTGGCGGTCTCACCATCCACTGGAACACGTTCGTCTTGAACAAGGCATTTGTTGAAAACGTGATGGACAAGGCATTTGCAGATGGCAACTATCCTGCAGACGAAGACGAATTCGTAAAGGCACTTAAGGACAAGGTTGTCGACTACGCCAAGGACGAAGGCCTCACCAAGAGCATCGGTATCCACTTGCTCGCCGGTGTCCGCTTCAAGCTCCCGATTATCCCGATTGCAGCTTATGCAAACGTCAAGTGCTATCTCGGCGGTGACTACGATAGCGACATCGACGCCGGTAATTTTGCATTCGAAATCGGTGGCGGTTTTGCCCTTTAATTTTGTAGATTAAAAAAAGTTGGTTAGAAGAGAGTAGGTATCCAAGAATGACTCAAAATACAAGCAGCACGAACATCCTCATCATCGAAGATGAAATTGCCATTGCCGAAGGCCTCGTAGACCTCTGCGAGCTCAACGGTTACCGCGTCAAGCACGTTGTTGACGGCGAAAGCGGCCTTGCCGAAGCTCTTTCCGGACAGTACGGACTCGTACTTCTGGACCTCATGCTTCCGGGCATGGACGGCTTTACCGTTTGCGACAAGATCCGCGAAAAGGACAAGAGCCTCCCGATTATCATCCTTTCTGCAAAGAATTCCGATGACGATATCATCAACGGGCTCAAGTTCGGCGCCGACGACTACATCCCGAAGCCGTTCTCCGTTCCGATGCTCCTTGCACGTATCGAAGCAGTGCTTCGCCGTAGCCGCCAGACAATGGAAAATGAAGGCAAGCTTGTAGCAGGCAACCTCCGCGTGAACTTCCGTGAATACACGGGCGTACGCGGTACAGAAGAACTTGCATTCACCCGCAAGGAAATCGAAATTCTTGAATACCTCTGGAACAACCGCGACCATGCTATTCCGCGTTCTGAACTCCTCCGCAAGGTCTGGGGTTACGAAAATGCCGAATCCGTGGATACCCGTACAGTCGACATCCACATCACCAAGCTCCGCAAGAAGATCGAAGACGATCCGGCACATCCGAAGCTGCTCGTCACGTTCCGCGGTGAAGGTTACCAGATGCGTTCGGCACCAGAATGCGAGAAATCAGTATAAATAAATTCTCAACATACCTCTCTAGCAAGTACAAGGCTCTTCGGAGCCTTATTCTTGCCTCTAAAGATCGTCTCATTTTTGTGGCGATTTTTATCGTTATTGCGATTCCCGTAATAATGCTTTTAAGCCATTCTTACGCACAGTTGCAAACATCTTCGCTCTTTGGTTACAAGGAACATGCGTTCTCTGTGCTCCAGAATTTGAACAAGAACATTACAGCAGACCTAGCGATTGAAGACAGGCGCTCTTACGCCGACTACCGATTCATTCGCTCCGTTCCTGTATTTGGCGGTGAAGAAATCACCATGTCCGAACTTGCGGAATTTCCGCAGAGGAGCCACTACATCGGCCTCATCGGGCATTTCCAGATTGACCCGTCCGGCAACTTGAGTACGCCTGTGCTTCCCGATGGCGTCCTTGAAAAAATCCCTATGGTCGATAGGGAAAAACGCTTGGCGATTCGTAACAAAATAAGCAAGATTCTCAACACTTCGGGATTCTCTGCAATTTCTTCAACAACAAATGTAACGCCTTCGAGCAGCGCCGAAAAGAACATCGACTCGACGCAAAAGAACGATAGCAGGCTCATCGACCAGATTTACAAGCAAGACCTCGACATTGCAAGTACACGCAAGAAAAAGAAGACCAACAAGCCCCGCGTCGAACACATTACCGAAACTGGCGATTTCGCTTTCGGTGTCGAATCTACAAAGCTTGATACAACAGGCCTCCTCGTGCGTTTGATCAACAACGAAGCTACGCACTCCATGGAAGCAGAAATTGACTTTTTCCAGGCAATCGTCGATTCGAACTACATCATTTTCCACCGCACTGTTAGACGCGGCCCCGAAGTATTTATCCAAGGCTTTATCGTAGAAGCCCGCGCTTACCTCACGAACCTTGTCAAAAACGAAATCGAAAAATACAAGGGCGTCACAAAGGGTAACCAGCAAGATCCGCTCGTGCTCGCATTCTTCCACAAGAACAAGGCTTTCGTGGCCTTTGGCGAACGCAACAACATCACGACGGAACTTCTCTCTGAAACGTTGCAGGCACCGCTCTCGGATATTACCTTCAAGATGTACACGACGCAACGCGCCCCCGGCGGTGAATTCGTATTCTTCATCGGATTCTTGATGCTTGCCGTGCTCGCTATCGGTTTGATTTCGATTTACCATGTGACACAGAGCCGCGTGAAACTTGCTGCCAAGCGCCAAGACTTTGTCTCTGCCATTACGCACGAACTCAAGACGCCGCTGACCGCCATCAAGATGTATGCGGAACTGCTGCAGAATTCTTGGGTCGCGAGCGAAGAAAAGAAACAGAAGTATTACGGACAAATTGCAAGCGAAGCCGACCGACTTTCACGACTCATTCAAAACGTGCTGAACCTCTCGAAGCTCGATGGAAACCGCTGGAATGTACAGCTCCGCATGGACAAGCCAAAGCAAGTCCTGGATGACTTTATCTCCACTTACAGCAAGAACGTCGAAAAGCAAGGCTTTGAACTCACCGTTTCTTCGGATACGGATGCAGACAACATCAGTCTCATGATTGACCGCGATGCCATCATGCAGATTCTGATGAACCTTGTTGATAACTCGCTCAAGTTCTCCAAGAACGCCGATTACAAGATGATCAATGTGGAACTGAGAATCAAGGGTACCGACATGTACCTCGCCGTGCGCGACTACGGTCCGGGTATTCCGCCTTCCGAAATGAAGAAGGTATTCCAGGAATTCTACAGAGTCGAAAACGAAATGACCAGACAGACAAGCGGCACGGGTATTGGTCTTTCGATGGTCAAGAAACTTTGCACGCTTTGCAATATGACCATTGAATTGGAAAATGCAAATCCCGGCCTCCGTACAAAAATACACTTCCCGAGCTTGTCGATTTAATAGAGTTACTAGTTACTAGAATAGTTAAGATGTACTAGAGATTTTCAGAACATTCTAGTAGCTTTAATAACATCAACTCGCTTTTTTTCGTTTACTATATTTTTTGATGTATTCCGTTCACAAGGCGGAAACTCTAAAATTCAAAGAGGCGCGGTATGACTCAGGACGATATCATTAAGAATCCGTCGGATTATGATCTTTCCATTGAAACCGTTGGCAAGGGCACGCTCAAGTCCCCGATGAACGGCGTTCCTTTCGTTTCGGAAAACGACAAGGTCAGCCTTACCACTGACGTCAATCTCATCTCTGAATACTTGACGAAGGGTATCCCGGTACCGTCCCTCGAAGTGGCCGGCCCCCGACAGACAATTTTCCACGACCCCGCTTGGACGCGCGCAGGTATCGTCACTTGCGGCGGCCTCTGCCCCGGCCTTAACAACGTCATCAAGGGCCTTGTACAGGTGCTCTGGTTCGACTATGGCGTAAGGAACATTTTCGGCATCCCGTACGGCTACCGTGGCCTGAACCCGAATTACGGTTACTCCCCCATTGTGCTTGACCCGGACGTGGTCGATGCCATCCAGGAAGACGGCGGTACGATTCTCGGTAGCTCCCGCGGCATGCAGGACCCAGCTATCATGGTCGATACGCTTATGCGCTTAAACATCAACGTGTTGTTCTGCATCGGCGGCGACGGAACGCTCCGCGGCGCACACGCCATTGCAGAAGAAGTCAAGAAGCGTAAGCAGCCCATCTCGATTATCGGCATCCCGAAGACAATTGACAACGACTTGAACTTGATCGACAGGACGTTCGGTTTTGAAACCGCCGTGCTCAGCGCGACCGACGTAATTACTAGCGCCCATATAGAAGCAAACGGCGCGTTCAACGGCCTTGGCCTCGTGAAACTCATGGGCCGTGACTCCGGCTTTATCGCAGCGTATGCATCGCTTGCAACAACGGTCGTAAACATCTGCCTTGTCCCCGAAGTTCCCTTTACGCTGGACGGGCTTTTCAAGGCGCTCGAAAGCCGTTACGCCAGCGGCAAGACTCACGCCGTCATCGCCGTCGCCGAAGGCGCCGGACAAGAACTTTTCAAGAACCAGGAAGAACGCAGGGACGCTAGCGGCAATATCCTGAAGAACGATATCGGTGAATTCCTGACCCACAAGATTAAGGAACATTTCGATAGCGTCGGCAAGGAAATCAACATCAAGTACTTTGACCCGAGCTACACGGTGCGTAGCATCCCCGCCAAGGGCACAGACGCCATTTTCTGCTTCCAGCTCGCAGAAAACGCAGTACATGCAGGCATGGCAGGCAAGACGGACATGGTCGTTGGCAGCATGAACAACGTATTTTCGCACGTGCCTATAGAATACGCCGTCAGCGAACGCAAGAAAATCAACCCCAATGGCCCCCTGTGGCATGCCGTTCTCGGTATCACACGCCAGCAGGACTATTTCTCCGGCAAGGGCAAACGCAGCAAGTAATCCTTTAATTATTTTATCACCATGCTCAAAAAAGAAGAAAAAATCATCATCCGCACAGCCTTAATGGAATACCGTAATCTTTTGTTCAAGACATTCCACGGCACTGACGAAGAAAAAACTCGCATTGCCACGGTGAACAAGTTATTGCAGAACTGGAAAGTCTAAGCGTATTCATGAGAATTACGCGGAACATTATTTTTGCATTGCTACTTGCGATTTGTTTCGCAAGTGCAAACGAGTATTTGCACATAGCGGATTCCTGCTATGCAGCACGTGCTCTGCGCGCCAATGGCGATAAAGCCGACGCCAAGAATGCAAAATTGATGAAGGAGAATTACCGCAAGGCGATGGAAGATTCCACCGTTCTGGAGGCCGCGACCGAAGGCTATGTGAAGACGTTGTACTTCTGCTTCAGATTCGTGCAATTCGACGAAAAGAAGCGCCAACTCCATTTGGACACGCTGATGGATGCAAGCAAGAGCGCCTACGAGAAATTCCCTAAGAACAAAGAAATTGCACACGTCTACGCCTCTACACTCTCGATGTGGGGCTCCGAACGCAACGTATTTTCGTCAATCAAGGAAGGCATCGCAGGGAAAGTACGCGATGTCGCCACCAAGGCCGAAGACTGGCAGATTCTTGGGCGCGCGCACTTTGTACTGCCCTACGTGCCGCTGATTCTTTCATGGCCCGATGAAAAGCTTGCAGACAAATACTTGACAATGGCGCTTGAAAAGAACCGCAAGGATATTTACAACTATTACTTCCTTGCCGACTTGCGCTACGACCAGGACCGCTTTGATGACGCTGTGGAACTGATTGTGCAAGGCCTTGATGCAGGCGTGCGCCCCGGTTACATTCTTGAAGACAAGCGCGCCCGCTGGCATTTAAAAGAGCTGTGGAAAAAGATTGACTACAAACATAAGGACAAACTTTCGCCAAAGCATCTTGAAGATGGCGAAAACATCCGAAAAGCAATCGAAGCGCTGAGAGCGAAGAACAGGAAGAAATAATTTCTTATAAACAAAAAAACGGACTTTAAAAGTCCGTTTTTTTGTAATGGCGACCCCGGCACAGAGGCCGGGGTGACAAATGCAAAGCACGAACGGTCTTCCGTGAGCAACAAGCGCCTCGTATTAACGAGGCATGGTGGCGAGAGTGAGGCGAAGTCGGAGGCTCCGCCTTACAATAGAGCCGAACGGTCTTCCGTGAGCAACAAGCGCCTCGTATTAACGAGGCGCTTGTTGCGAGAGCGAGCGCTGCTCACATATTTCTACATGAATCTAAGCGCGAGCGGTCTTATTTCTGAGCCTGAACAGCGGTGAGAGCGATCGTGTAGACGATGTCTTCGACGAGGGCGCCGCGGGAAAGGTCGTTCACCGGCTTGGCGAGACCCTGGAGCATCGGGCCGATAGCGATCGTGCCATGGGCAGAGCGCTGTACAGCCTTGTAGCCGATGTTACCGGCAGAGAGGTCCGGGAACACGAACACGGTAGCCTTGCCAGCGACCGGGCTATTCGGGGCCTTGAGGGCACCAACACTCGGAACGGTAGCAGCATCGTACTGGAGCGGGCCATCGACGAGCATTTCCGGGCGGGCAGCCTTTGCAGCAGCAGTAGCAGCCACGACGAGGTCAGCATCCGGACCCTTGCCGGAATTGATGGTGCTGTAAGAAAGCATGGCAACGCGGCTCGGAAGGCCGAAAGCCTTTGCAGTGTCATCGCACTGGAGAGCGATATCGGCAAGTTCTTCGGCGAGCGGGTTCAGGTTGATAGCGCAGTCACCGTAAATGTATGTCTTGTCCTTCATGCACATGAAGAACACGGAGCTCACGGACTTCACGCCCGGAGCGGTACGGATAATCTGGAGAGCCGGGCGGAGCGTATCTGCCGTAGAATGGATGGCGCCAGAAACGAGGCCGTCCACTTCACCGAACTTAAGCATCATCGTGGCAAGCATTACGTTGTCCTTAAGAGCGGCACGTGCGGATTCCGGAGTCATGCCCTTTGCCTTGCGGAGTTCCACGAGAGTCGGCACGTACTTTTCGGCAAGTTCGGCACTCGGTTCGATGATTTCGATATTAGCCGGGAGTTTCACGCCTACAGACTTTGCTGTAGCTTCGATTTCGGCTTTCGAGCCAATAAGGACCGGCACAGCGATGTTACGTTCGACAGCGAGGCATGCAGCCTGCACGGTACGCGGTTCGGAACCTTCCGGGAGTACAATGCGCTTCACGCACTTGGAAGCCTTAGAGAGGAGGCTTGCGCGGAACATGGCCTGGCTAACGCGGCGTTCGGCAGCCGGAGCACCAAGGTCACCAGCGAGGCACTTTTCGCAACGGAGCAAGCGCTTCGGGCAGAAAAGTTCTGCATCTTCGCCATCGGCAAAAATCTTTGCATCTAGAGCAGAAGCAAGATCATCGTTATACTTGTGAGCAATGACATCGTTCATGCCCGTTGCACCTTCGACGACAACTGCGTCGACATCATCAAAATCCTGAGCAAGGAAATCAGCGCAAATCTTTTCCATAAGAACAGCAGACTTGCCTGCCTTGATTTCTTCCACGCTATCAGCGGCATTGATAACACTGAGCGGCTTGTAGACAGCGGCGATGAGGCCGGTCTTCGTTACAGCGTCGACAATTTCCTGGACTTTGGCTTCCATCTTGGAGGCAGCCGTGGCAACTAGGTAAACACGATTCATTTTTTTCTCCATTTTGAATTTACAAGTGTAAAAGTAGGATTTTAGACCCAATCTAGCACCCTTTTTATGAAAAAAACTTCATAATAAAACCTCGAATAGAAACTTTCATTTTTATTACGCAAAAACCGACTGCTTTTATATCCTTTAACCCTAGACCACAATACTTTATTACTATTTTTTACGCAAAGTGTATGGGAAAAAACTGTGGAATAGGAGGGGGGACTTAAATATTAGGAGTCACGGATGAGGATCAGTGGGCTAATTTCCAGGAGTTTGGTGTGTTTGGCGGTATTCTGTGCCTGTGCGCTTGCGCAGACGGTTGCAGTTGCACACATCATTTACGACGGCAATGTCTTATACTATGCCGACAACGAAAGCAATTTCGTGTACAAATCCCTTGAAAAGGGCGACGACGGCACGTTTACCATCGAATTCACCGACGAACGCCTGGCAAACGGCAAAAAAGACGTCCGCCACCTGCAATTCGGGGTAGGCTGTAACGGCAGCACATGCCATACAGACTTAAGTCCCGACAACAAGCCTCTCCTTGGACAACTATTCCCCCAGTACAGGGAAAACTCCATCCAGGACGGAAAATACATTTACAACAAGATGGAAATCTGGATTGTCATCAACGATGACAAAACGTTGACGATTTCCGACACTAAACCGGTGGTCGCGGTCAAGCCTAAGAAACACATCCGCTTTTTGACCCCGTGGACCAACACCAATGCCATCATGTTCCTGAACGGCATGGAAAACTACATGAGCGCAGTGGGTTCCCCGTATTGCGGTTGGTTCGAAAGCAAGGTTACAAAACCTGCCGACAGCGCATGGGTCTACTTCAAGCAGACCATCGGTACAACATACGTTGGAGCCGATGGCGCCATCGATAGCGACTCTGCCCTCGTCCCTCTATTGCTCGATTCCGCTCTCGCTGTTAGTGACACGATCTGGGTTGTCGCCTACCAGTACGGCGCACCTGAAGTCCATGTCCAATATCCGGGCGTTCTTGGCGAATGCCTCCCGAAAATCCTCCCCGTGATGATGTTCGACTGGTACGATGGTTCCGTGAATTCCGATGGTTCAAAGGACGGGCTCTACAACCACAAGTCCGGTGCAGGCCGCACAGGCTTTGACATGCGTGGCATGCCCATGTATGGTACCGGCACAAGCGAAGACTTTGGTCAAGGCGGTTGCGAAGGTTCCCCGATGACAGGCATGGTCGAAAAGCAACTCGGCATCAACGGCGTCCCTGTGATGGCAAAGAACTTCCCCAGCGGCTGCAAGAATTCCTCGCACCTCAACAACTGGTTTCTCCCCGAAGTTATCTACAATGACGGTGTGAACGCTTATACAAACGTCACATGCCGTGACCTTGAACTCACGCTCACGGATGACGGTTTCTGGCTTGGTCAAAAGGATGACGAAAGTCCCGAACACGGTCTTTTCTTGCTCGACGATTTCCGCTGGCTCGATGCAGCACAGACAATTGAAAACCCGTATTACGATTCTATCAGCGGCGGAAACGATGTTCCGGGCCATCACAACTATGGCTTTGCGATGAAGATCCAAGCGGAATTCGTTTATGTGAAAGGCCAATACTTTGAATTCAATGGCGACGATGACGTGTGGGTGTTCATCAACAACAAACTCGTTGTCGATATTGGCGGACAACATAGAAAAGTCAAGAAATCCGTTAACTTGGACGACCTCGGACTTACGCCGGGCGAAACCTATCCGTTCCACATTTTCTATGCCGAACGCAAGCGCACCCAGTCCAACTTCATGATGCGTACATCCATCGACTTGAAGGTCGAATCCAGCATGTTCCTCACGAACCTTTCTACGGATACGACGCTCATCAAGAAAGAAGTATGGCAGAACATCCGCGAAAAGACGCTCGCGTGCGACTTCTCCGCAAACTCGGAACAAAAACGTACGGAACGCGGCCCGTCTAACTTTACGTTGTTCGGAAAGAGCCTCCCGATGACGGGCGTTGCCTTAGGCAAGCTCGATACCGCATACTACGGTGGCATCACGATTACAAACGATTACACGATGCTCACCATCAACACGACGACAATTTCCCGCATGCAGACTCTTCCGCCGGGAACCTACTACGTCCGTGTATCGCTCAAGAACAACCCGAACGAATTCAAGGACGTTTACTTCACGATTCCGCCCACGGAACTTCCGAACCTCGCATTTGCTGATATCATCGACTCCAACTACTGCTTTATTGCCGACATCGTAAATCAAGACACGCTCTGCCTCGACAAGTACTGGAAACCGCTCGGAAACGAAGTCAGCCGCGACATCAGCAGCGACACGCTCCCCATCAACATGAACAAGAACGAAAAACTTTGGGCAGGCCGTATCTACCCCGTCAATGTTTCTTACGTTGAAGAATGGGCCCACAGCTACAGCGGTATGACTGTTCAAGTTTCGACAAGCGATCCGAAACTCATCGCCTGCGATTCAGTCGGTTCTCCGCTCCCGAATAACGAATTTGTACTTATCGAAGGCAAGAATACATTCTATGTGAAAGCGATAGGAGCCGTTATCAACGGAACTCTTACGATTTCTTCGACAGTCGCAAAGAACAAGAGCGTCAACTGGACAAACATCAACATCGCAGAACCGCCGGTCCCGCAAATCGAAACCGCATACATCTACGATAGAAACGGTGATGGTCGCGGCGACAGCGTCTGGATCAGCTTCAACAAGCCGCTTGGCGGCAACAGCGTGCTCAACGCCATCTCGTTCACGTTCGGACTAACGCATTACGAAACCGCAAGCATCAACTATGCCGAAGGCGCCCGCGAGCTTTCGCTCACCGCCGAAGGCGATGGATTTGGCCCTGCCATATCCACGGGCGGCGCACTTGAACCTTACGCCGGAAAAATCACTGCACTTTACACGTACACGAATCCTGAAGACCATACCATCTCGAACTTCTCTGTAGACGGAGCCCTCAACGATGCCATCGGCCCCATCATTATGGCCGCCGAAATCTCGTACACCGATGACGGAAAGACGACGCTTACACTGACCTTCAGCGAAGGCATTGTCGCTGCAACAGCTAGCTCCAGCTTGTTCGGCTACCGCAGCTACGGCAGCGGCACGCTTTCAACGATTGTTCAAGAAGCCGATTACGTAGCAACGACTCCGCCAAACCGCTGGAAGCTCATCTTCTCCAAAAAGAGTATTTCTGACATCGTTCCCATCGTCGGCGATTCCATACGCATCAAGTCCCCCATCGAAGGCGGACTCGTAGTCGATCTCGTTGGCACTCCGGCACATGTCAAGAACCCATGGGTACGCATCACGGGTGAACAGCGCATTACCGTGACAAGCCCGCCAGTCGTCACCATGGACAAGAACTCCCCCAACTTCGAAAAAACCAAGGAAATCGTCCGCAGCGATTCTGCAACGGTTCCTATCCTTGTTCAAAGCGAAAAGCCGCTTACGGCAACCCAGGTCGGCGAAATTTACGGCACCCAGGGTCACTACCTCGGCGACATGAACATGTCTGAGCTTGTCGAAAACGAAATCAGCGAAATTGCGAAAGTCGTAAAGACAAACACCATCTACGAAGATAAGAATGCCGTCAAGAACGGAAGCCCGTCGACCTCCGTCACGCTCGAAACAATTATCTCCATGATGGACCGCAAGGAGATCACCCCCAAAGAAGCCAAAGAAAGATTCGGCGTAAGCGATGTCATCATCAACGCCTACAAGAACGAGCTCTTGACCAAGGATAACCTGCAGAACTACACGCATGGCACTCCTGAAGACATCAAGACCATCGCCGAATCCATGGCCGACAAGACTGAACTCAGCTACAAGACGATCTACTACACCAGCCTGGGTCATTTCGTCAATAGCGACGAAGGTCGAATTGCCTGCAACGACGATATTTTCAAGAAGGACGGCGCCAAAAACTGCCTCGGAAACGAAGGGCACCTTTACCTCGCCTGGAACATGCGCTCGAAGAAAGGCCGCCTTGCCGGCACAGGTGTGTACATTGCACGCCTCGAAATCCGCCTCATCGTGAACGGAAAGAGAATCACCAAACGCACCCAGGACTTCCTCTGGGGATTCCGCCACGGCAAACTTGCAGTTATCGATTTTGACCTGAATCCATAATTCGCAACTAGGCAATCTATTTTAATAGGCTCCTTCGGGAGCCTTTTTTGCACCCCAAAACGCCATTCTTACGCAATTCGCCATTCTTACGCAATTTTACGCAAAAAACGGAACTTTTCGCCCTCCCTGGGGAATTTTCACCCCAGCGTTGCATTCTTCACAATTTATTTTACAATTTGGTAAATTTTTTTTGATTAATATCACAATATTGAGTGTATTTTCAATATTGATATAGGCTTATTGTACAGGGAGTCGTGGATGCGGTGTAAAAATATTTTCTTCAGCATAGTTTTGCTTCTGTTTACAGCTATTTCATCGATAGCTGGCGAGTATAATATTCTTGTCGTAAACGGGACGACGAAAAACAGTGGAGCGGACCTCTACGTTGTTTTGCAATACAAAAACGCAGCCGGGCGCACCCAAAGATCAAGCTGTACGGCTCTTCGAAGCTATGGCGACGACATGTTTTATGTCAAGGCGACAATCGACGCCGCCGATGAGCCCAAATTGACATTCTACACGAACCGTACTTGCAGCAACAACCGCTCCATCGGTTCAGTTTCCCCGTTGGCAGGTACAGAACCTGTTGCCGAAAACTTCATCCTCACGATTAGCGATGACGGAATAACACAGGTCAACAGCGCAGAACCGATTACCGCTCCAACGACTCCTGGCGACGGCCCCGGCACAAACCCACCACCGCAAGTCAAGAGAAAAGTCATACGCTTCTTCGCTCCGTGGACCAACACATCTGCAATTCTCTATGTCGCTGGCGGCGATTCCGCGAAGATGACCACAGTCAAAAATTACTGCGGATGGTTTGAAGCGAGGATTACCCCGCCCCAAGGCTCCTTGCAAGTCTACTTTAAGCAGACCATCGGCAACCAATACGTCACCGACATCCACAATTCCATCAAGATAACCCCAATTACGCAATCGACTTTGCTCTCGCTCGACGAAGCCGCTGCCGAAGCAGACACCATCTGGGTCAAGGCAGGCAAGGATATCGGAGCCGCAACGACCGTCTATACAAAATACCCCGGTGTTTTAGGCGACTGCCCCACCAAAACACTCCCCGTGATGATGTTTGACTGGTTGCATGGCACAAAGGGCGATGGCGACGCAGAAGGCAAAAACGGCGACCCTGCAAACGGAGTGAGCGCCGACTTCGGTTCTGGCGGATGCGCCCACCATACCAAGGGAATGGTCGAAGAATATCTTAGTCCAAACGGAGTCCCTGTACCGGCAGCAAACTTCCCCGAAAACTGCAAGATTACAACACATCTCGGACAATGGTTCTTGCCCGAAGTCATTGCCCAAAAGAATGGACAGCCCGTTACAAACGCCACTTGCCGTTCCATCGAACTCAATCTTGACAACGACGGTCTTTGGCTTGGACAAAAAGACAAGTCTAGCCCAGAAGGCGGCCTCTTCTTGCTCGATGACTTCCAATACCTCGATGCAGAAAGAACTATCCCCAACCCCTATTTCGACAATATCTCTAGCGGCAGCAAGAGACACAACTACGGCTTTACTATGAAGATCCAGGCCACGTTCGAATACGTTCCTGGCCAGTACTTCGAATTCTTTGGCGATGACGACGTGTGGGTGTTCATCAACAACCGCCTTGTCGTGGATATCGGTGGCCAGCACGCACAAGTTGCGGGAGCCGTTGATTTGGATACGCTCGGACTTCAAGAAGGTGTCAACTATCCGTTCCATATCTTCTATGCCGAACGCCATACTTCCGAATCGAACTTCAAGATGAAAACATCTATCGACTTGAAGACCGAAGCAAGCATTCTCGCAAAAGACCTCTCTGAGGCCGGGCTTATCAATTACGAGATTTACCAGCGCGTCAGCAAGCAGGCTCTTTCTTGCGACTTTTCTGGAGCAACGACTACAGATACAGTCGTGGCACCTTCGAACTTCACCTTGATTGGTAGCGGTGCATACGCCGAGGGTGTTCCTCTGGATAGCGTTGGCGTCTGGTACGGTGGCATTACCATCAAACCGGGCTACACAGGATTTACCATCAATACCGAGATGATTCGCCAAATGCGTACGCTCCCGCCGGGAACTTACCAATTGCGCTTCTCCTTGCAAACCGATGAAACCCAGTACAACGAAATTACATTTGTCATCGACAAGTACGACTCCCCCGAAATCTATTACGCTCGCGTCGATAACCAAAACAAATGGACTCCGCTCGGAACCAAGAATATGGCCACGGGCGCCAACGAAGTCGACGGAACCATTGATACGCTCGGCAAGTGGGTCAACACGCGCTACCCTGTAAACGTGATGTTCGAAGAATGGGCTACATTTGACGATGTCGTCTATGTCATCACAAACAATGTTGCAGTCACCCCCTGCGACGAAAACGGCAACCCCATTACCGCCATTACGCTCAAGAACGGCAAGGCGACATTCTACGTCAAGGCAACCGCTCCGGTTCAAGGAATCAAGCTCATTGTCTCTAGCGCAGACGAAACACAGCAAGCCATTTGGAAGAACATTTCGTTCAAGGAACCGCCTGTACCGCAGATTGTTTATGCAAGCATCTTCGACAGGGACGGTGACGGTCGCGGCGACAGCGTTTATGCAAAGCTCAACAAGCCCGTCGGCACTTTGAACAAAATGCTAGTCAGCATGGATTCCGTGCAGTTGGAATTTGGCGAAACGTTCCCGACCATTATCGATCCGACCAGCATTAAAACAAACGATTATGACAGCACCATGATAATCACGGCGCTCGGCGGCTTCGGAACCGTTCCGTTTACCGGCGGCGGAGAATCTGTCTATAGCGGCAAAATCACGCCGTTCTGGAAATATACGGAAGGAGCCACCCCGACAACAATAAGCCTCACAAGCGATGTTGCCGACTCCATTGGCCCTGTCATTACAGCTGCAGAAATTTCTTACAGCGATGACGGTTCGACAGTCCTTCAAGTCACATTCAGCGAAGGGCTTGACTGCGAAAACGATGTCGATGCAAGTTACTTCACGTACTTCTTCAAGCAAACAGGTCTCGAAAGACATGACATTGTCCCGGACATCATTGCAAAAGAAAAGAAGTACAGATGGAGACTCATCTTTAGGAGTTCCAGCAACGACAAGGAAAACATCCCGGTCATGGGCGATTCCATCAAGCTCGTTCCTGGTGTTCACACAGACCTTCTCCACAGAAGCACTCCGCTTAACAACCCGTTTGTCCGCATCTCCGGCGAACAGAAAGTTGTTGTTACAAGCGCTCCGGTCGTAACGATTGGCGAAACGGAAACTTCTAGAGAAATCATCACGAGCCCCACGACGACAGTCCCGAAGATTGTACCCGAAGACCAGCCCAAAACGGCAAAGGAAGTCGCAACCGAATACGGAGCGCAAGGGCATTATCTTGGCGACTTGAGTCTATCTAGCTTGGTGAAGGATGAAGTCACAAACCTTGAAGCTGCGGTCAAGAATTTCAACGCCTCGAGCGTCGAAAAGGGCGGCCCGCATCTCGAAGAAGTGCTCATTCAGGTGCAAGCAGGTGCAATGAGTATCGATCAGGCGAACAAGACATTCCATCTTGGCGACGAAATCGTGGATGCCTATAAGAACAACGTCATTAACGCGACCGATGTAACAGGCATTGCAAACGGCAATTCCTCTGTAATCGAAAAAATCAAGAATGATCTTGCAGCAAAGACCTCGCTTGAGTACCATACGCAGTACTTCACAAGCCTTGGTATATTCGTGAACAGCAATTCCGGTTCGCTGACATGTGCAGATACACTCTACAACGGGAACTGCCTCGATAGCAATAACGATGGCAAGATATTCCTCGCCTGGAACATGCGTTCCAAGAATGGAAGACTCGTTGGCACAGGCGTCTATATTGCAAGACTTACATATAAGATTAGAATCGGGAAAAGAGTCATTGTAGACCGTACGCAGGACTTCTTGTGGGGCGTGCGTCACGGAAAGACAAAAGGCTTTACTCTCGAGCTCTACTAGGACTTCCTCCTCTCTCTAAAGGCGCCTGCGATGGGCAGGCGTCTTTTTTTGTGCGTATTTTTTAGAATAAAAAAAATCCCGGCAGAGCCGGGACTTTTTGCGTTTAAAACGCTAATGCCTTCGCGAGAATCGCGGATGACAACTTATGCGAAGTTGTACAAATCCGTAATGTCTTCGTTGTTCTTGTCGTACATCCAGAACTGGTTGATGTGGGCATATTCATCTTCCACGAGGGAGATCTTGATGTTATGCTTGTATTCCAGATAGTTGAACATACGGTTCAAGTCCTTGCAAAGAACATCGATGACCGGAGCGCTGACCACGAGGGTAACCTCGCGGAGACGACCCTTGGTATGGGCACGTGCAAGCCAGCGGTCAATCATACCAAGCGTCGATTCCAGTGTGGCAATACGGCCACTGCCGTTGCACACTGGGCAGCACTCGGTCTTCTCGGTCATGAGGTTCACGCGGACGCGCTTACGGGTCACTTCCATGAGACCGAACTGGCTAATCGGAGCCGGGCTGATCGGGGCCTTGTCACGGCGGATCGCCTTGCGGAATTCCTGATAAACGGCTTCGCGGTCTTCGTCCGTTTCCATATCGATGAAGTCGATGATGATAAGACCACCCACATCGCGGAGACGGAGCTGCTTTGCAATTTCATGGCAAGCATCGAGGTTTGTCTCGAGAATGATCTTGCCCTGGTCCTTGCCATGAACCTTCGGACCGGTGTTCACGTCGATAGAGACGAGAGCTTCGGTCTGTTCAATGACGAGGTTTCCACCGCGCGGAAGCGGAACCTGGCGCTGCAAAGAGCGAGCGTAGTCGTTTTCAATCTTGAAGTATTCGAACAAGCTTTCGCTGGAACTCCAGAGCTTCACTTTGTCGAGCTTATCCGGAGAAAGAACCTTCAGGTAATCGCGGAGAGCGAAGTATTCGTCGCGGTTGTCGATGTACACGTAGTCCGTGTTGTCACCGAAGTATTCGCGAACAGTCTGTTCGATAGAATCGGATTCTTCGTAAATGCAGGTCTCGGGCGGCATGGTTTCGAAGTTGTACTTCGTCTGTTCCCACTTGCTTTCGAGTTCGCGCATCTGCTTGTTGATTTCGAATTCGGATTCGTTGAGGCCGTTAGTGCGGACAATGTAACCCACATCGCGGCCCTTAAGACGGCGGACAGCCTTCTTGAACTCGCGGCGCTTGACCGGATCACGTTCACGCTTGGAGACGCCCACAAAATTTGTACCGGGCATGCAAACCAAGAAACGGCCAGCAAAGCTCAAGTGTGTCGTCAAACGGGCACCCTTGGTGCTAATCGGTTCCTTGACCACCTGCACCATGATTTCTTGGCCTTCCTGGAGAATTTCGTCGATCGAAATTTCCTTAGAGGCATCGCCTTCGTCATCATCGTCACCATATTCGCGGCGCAACAGTTCGTTGCGGTCCATGGCGTCTTCCTGATGCAAAAAGCCAGCCTTCTCAAGACCAATGTCAATGAATGCCGCCTTGAGTGCGGGAAGCACCTTCTGAACGACACCCTTATAAATATTGCCCAGAACTCGATTAGACGAAACACCTTCAACAACCAATTCTGCGAGTTCACCATCTTCCATGATGGCGATACGCTTTTCGTACGGCGTTTTACTAATCAAGATTCCGCGCTTACACTTATTTGCCATTAAAACTCCTAAAGGGTAAAGCAAAACTTGATAGATATCCCCAAGACCAGTCCAAAAGTATGGACCGTGTCCGAGCTCCCTTTGTTTCTTGACGGAAAGTACCGCCCGCCTGCATAGCAAAGCCTGGGGACCATAAATATAACAAGTGGTTGGTGGTTAGTGGTTAATAGTTGGTAGATTTGTAGGGAGAATTAGGAATTGGAAGAAATTATATTTATCCGCGATGAAAAATTGTGCCGAAAATCAAGCAGAAGAATCTTTGGAAGCGTTCAAGAAGCGTATTCGCAAGCTCTCGTACGATGAACTTTATGACGAGCTAGACGCCGCCGAAAAAGCAGAGTCCGAGGAACGCATTGCAATCGTCGAAAAACGGATTGACGAACTTGAGCCGATTGAAAAAAAGAAAAAGGAACTCCAAGAAGAAGAGGAAAAACTCAAAAGAGCCATTGGATTGTGGCCGCTAGTCACTGTTTTTGGAGGCGCTTATGTGGCAAAACAAATTGCTTTTTTCTTGCAAAACAAACAGTTTGGTTCATCAGAAGCTCTCAAAACAATCAGCAACCTCGAAGTCTTGCCATACGTTCCTTACGCAAGCGCAGTCGTCGGCATTATTCTAGCTTATTTATGGAGCTATCTGCGCCAAAAGAACAGAACTTTCGACTTAGGCATCACCGGATTTTGTTTATCTAAAGCATCAGCAGGCTTGTTCTTGGGGAGCTATCCTGGATTTTTCATCACACCGGGAGCCACTCTTTCTCGAGTTATCGGCGGTATCGTTGCCACGTTTTCATTAGTATTTATGTACAACATATTCACCGGAAAACATACCGGGCGTTTTTTCGATAACGCATGGCCATTGCTGTTGATAACTATTGCAGTCGAACAAATCGGCTGGCTGGAATATTTGTAATTCGGGAAATAGTTAGCTCAAGTGCGTAGGTGGAGCGCCGGCACTGTTGCGGATAGCAGCCTGCTTGCGTTCCACGATGGAATCGGCAATGGCGCGAACCTTTTCGGTGAGCCAAAGCCATGACTGGCTTCCTGTTTCGTAATCGGCTTCGCCGAACATCTGCACGCGATTGTCACGACGGAGTGCATCGACTTGACGGAACGCTTTCACGTCGCCCTTGGGGTAAACGGCGAACGTGCTACCGCCATTGTAATTGAGGATGCTGAATGCGGGAACATCGCTCGGACCATCGGCAATATAAATCATGTTTTCGAAAGGCACGCGGCGGCTTTCGCGGGCAATCGAAGAGTTGACATCAATCGTATCAGGATACTTGTTGCTGCCCTTGTTGATTTCAAAGAGGTAGCGCGTCTTGGAAGTATTATCGAGCGCCGATGCAATCTGCGAAATTTCTCGAGATGCTTCGTGAATGTCCGCGGCATCCGAGACATCTGCGCTATTCAAGAATCCCGGCTGGGCCGGAGTTTCAATAAATTCGCAACCGTAAATACCATCAACAAACGGAGCAATTGCACTCCCGCGAATCGTTTCGGCAAATCCAGTGCTTACAACATAATGTTCCAAGCGGATATCGAACGCCTTGTATTTTTCGTCATCGTTGATGAGCGATTTTACCTCGCCAAAAAATTGCGGTAACCCCGGATAAAATTTGAGTTCCTTGCCAAACTCACGCAAAAGCGCATTGTTCAAGCCCTTGAAAAGCCCCGCTTTCACGTAAGTCAAGATATGGTTCAAATAGCTCGTATCGGAATTGACGGAAATTCCCTGCTTGCCATAATAAGCCTTGAGCGCATTCACCTCTTGCCAAAACTTGCCGCCATCGACATTGAAATGCCTGAAAAGCGGTTCCTGCATGTAAGAACTGATGAGGGTTTTGTCGCAATCCCACACCATAGCAATGATATTTTGTTCAAAAGGCGATTTCATATTTCCAATCGAAAAAAATTTATTTCGTTATAAAATAATCTTCGGGGTTGACGGGGACACCATTTACGCGAATTTCGTAATGCAAGCCAAGACTCGACTGGAGACCACTTTTTCCAATAATTGCAATCGGGTCACCACGACGAACTTTAGCGCCTTGTTTCAAAAGCGTTTCGCCAAGATGCGCATAAAACGTCTTCACATGTTCCATGTGCTCAATCTTCATGGTCAATCCGAAACCGCGATGTTTGCGAACTTCAACGACCGTCCCGCCGCCAGTTGCGTAAACCGTATCGCCTTCTGCAGCTAGAAAATCCACACCTCTATGCGGAAGTTCCTGGTCGGTAAACGCATCGAACACCATCTCGAAACGGCTCTTGATATCATGATGATTCTTGAGCGGATGAAGCACCGGAACGCGCGCCGCAAGCGCAGAATCTCTTTCCAAAATATTCAACGTTTTGCGAAGCGTCGCTCTCATTTCAGGCAAATTCTTTTTCGGAGAACCATCGTCTTCTGAGCCACCTTCAAGAGTGAACCCCAACCCGCCAAGTTTCATGGAACTATCGCGGACCATGCGCGTTTCTTCAATCTTCAAAATTGTCGTATCGACCACCGTTCGGATTTTCTTGATTTCATCCTTGATAACCGAATTTTGGTGATAGACGTCCATCAAGTTGCCGTTCGACAAGTTCTCCACAATCTGAAACGGCGAGAACATAATAAAACCCAAAATCGCACAAATAGTTAGAACAACATAAATTACAACTTTACGGACAGAGAACGTTATATCGCGCCCTTTGGTATCCTGGTTCGGATAAATGTGCACCTCAAGTTTTTTCACTAGGACCTTCGGCTTTGTTCAGTTTCTGTTCAAGTTCGGCGATCTGCTTTTTGATTTCGAAAATAGCCCCCACGGCCTCGACCGTAGACGGGTCATCCTTGATGGAATCGAGACGGCCTTCCTGAATGGCCTCGTAAACATGTTGTCCGAGCAACTGGAACTTGGCCTTGAGCTTAGACTCCACCATCGACAATTCAACACGCGAAAGTACGTTAGACGCACAGTCCTTAGCCGTATTTTTCAGCTTATTTAGAGTATTTTCATTTATCATATCATTCGACCTGCCTCTAAAATAGTAGATTTCTCGATATAAAACAACGGAGAATTTCCTATGAGTCGTAGCGATCGCAGAAGAGCAAAGCAAAACGTCAAAAAATTCGTACCAAAGAAGTCTAATGCGCTGGATAAACGAGTTATCGTGGCCCTCGCAATCATCGTCGTTGTATTTTTCGTAGGAACCATGATCATCCAGAGGGGCTAATTCATGAAGTTTACCATCCAAAAGAATGTATTGCAGGATGCCTTGCAGGCAGCGATTAGCGCCGTCCCGAACAAGTCCACCATTCAGATCCTCAACAACTTTTCACTCCGTCTCGAAGGCAACTTCCTCGAAGTGAGCGCCACCGACTTGGACCTCGGTATCAGGGTCAAGGTGGAAGTGCAGGGCGAACGTGATGGCGCAGTCGTCATCAACGCACGCAAGTTGTTCGACCAGGTGAAGAGCCTTGTGGACCCGAGCATCACGAACATTACTTTTGATGCACAGGATTACTTGGTCAAGATCCAGTGGAGCGAACGCGGTAAAGCAAGCATTATCGGTTTTGATGCAAACGACTTCCCGCCGTTCCCGGAAATCGAAAATGGCGAAACGCTCAACATCGCCGCAAGCGAACTTGCATTCCTCGCCGAAAAGACCTTGTTTGCTACCTCTACCGATTCTACCCGCTTGAGCTTGAACGGCGTGTTCCTCGAAGCAAAGGACGGCAAGATTTCCATGGTCGCTACCGACGGTCACCGTTTGGGCCGCGCAGCAATCGACCAAGAAGGCGCAGAACTTTCGAACGGCGTCATTATCCCGCACAAGGCTTTGCAGCACATTTTGCACATGGCCAAGGGCGATTCCACAGTCGAAGTCCGCACCTCTTCAACACACATCCTCTTTAACACCGGTTCTATCCAGGTGATTTCTAAGCTGTACGAAGGACCGTATCCGAGCTACCGCTCCGTGATCCCGACGCAGTTTGAACGCACCGCACAGGCCAACACTACGGAATTCCAGAACAAGATCCGCAGCGTGATTTCTATGGCTAACGCACGCACACGCAAGATCCGTTTGCAGTTCGACGGCAACATCCTCGAACTCAGCGCCACGGACCCGGATGTCGGCGGCGATTCTCGCGAAGCACTCGCCATTACGCACAACGGCGAAGGCAGCTTCTGCATTGGCTTTAACGGCCAGTTCCTCGCAGAAATCCTCGGCATGTGCAAGAGCGAAGAAGTCATCATGAAGATGAACAACCCGCTCGGCGCTTGCATCATCGAACCGGTTGGCGAAAACATGAACTTCTCGTTCTTGTTGATGCCGACGCACCTGACGGACAACTAACCGCAGTTCGGACAAATTTAAGGGCTCTCGAGAGAGAGCCTTTTTTGTTGAAATGTATCTGTAGATGGGAATGCGGCAAGTTCAAACGGAACTGCGATTGCAAGAGGAAATGCCGCGAGATTCAATCGGGAATCGCCGCGAAAAGTTAATTGGGAACGCGTGAGAAAAACGCGCACGTTTTGAACAAAGTAATTATGTCAAGTCAAATACGCAAGAGAGTCAATAAAAAAATCACGAAAGCTATTCACGACTTCAACTTGATTGAAGACGGAGACCGCGTGCTCATCGCCACAAGCGGCGGCAAGGATTCTAGCGTTCTCTTGATGGAACTCGCCGCAAGACTCGGCAAATTCGGGCCCAAGTGCGAACTTGCCGCCATCCACATCCAAAGCGATTTTGCAGACAAGGCGCCCCGCGAATTTTTGCAGCGCATGGCAGAAGAATATCCGCAAGTGCCGTTCTACTTTAAGGATGTCGCCGTAGAAGCACGCCTCAAAGAAGGCCGCAAGCTCAACTGTTATTGGTGCAGCACGCAGCGCCGCACGGAACTCATCAAATTCGCAAGCGAAAACAACTTCAACAAGATTGCGCTCGGCCACCACATGGATGACATCGTCGAGACGCTTTTGATGAACATGCTGTACAAAGGCGAATTCAGCGGCATGCCGCCAATGGTGCCGTACGAGAAGTATCCGTGCAGCATTATCCGCCCGCTCTGCTACTGCGAAGAAAGCGAAATCATCGCCTACGCCGAAGACGCGGACATTCGCAAGTTTACCTGCAACTGCGAATTCTCGAAAGCAAGCCACCGCAAAACCATCCGCGAAGAAATCAAAAGCCTAACGAAAGGAAGTTCCACGCTCAAAGCAAACTTGTTCGAAAGCATGAGAAATATCAGAATGGATTATTTGCTGTAAGACTGCAGGAAACGCAAAAGGAACCGCGCCGGGAATGTGAATGCTTTGAGAACTGCGCGAGAAATGCGCGCGCCCGACATTGTCATGCCCGCCTCCGAGCGGGCACCTCCTTTATGGCGTTACACATCTTACGGATCGATAGTCCGCCTTCGCGAACGCGTTCAAGCTCGCCGCATCACTGCTGAACGACAAGAACAAGTAATATGCATTCGATTCAGGATTTTCAGCATCTTCCGTCGCACTCCAAAAGTACGCATACCCACCAATACCATCGAACTTGCCTCCAGTAACTGTACCATCATCCGTTTTCAAAACTGCGCCGCGATAACCCGCCGGAAGCGCGTTGAATCCGAATTCATCCGTGCCGTTTCCTTTCTTGAACCAACCATCTTTAGCCTTCAAAGCCGCGCCCGCATCGCCTTTGGACGACGCCACGCCATCCTTGAACATCTCCGCAATAAGTTTTTCGAAATCCACTTTCGTCGGGAGGCGCCAACCCTCAGGGCAAACCGTTTTCGCCTCCGCCCATGTATAGAGCCTCCCCAGGCGCTTGCAATTTCGCGAGTCCCCATCCGGACAAACACTCGCCTCCGTTTTGTAATTCAGATTCTCCGCCATCCATGTGAGATCGCCAATCTTCACAACATCATAGCTCTGCCCGTCACGCGGATCCGTGAAAGACTCGGAACAAGCCGAGAGGAAGAAAGAAAGAGCGGCGATAGTGAAAGAGGTGTGGAATGGGATGCGCATAGGGAGAATTTAAAATATTTTAATTCACTATTTTTCTATCACCATATATTTTTGATTACTTGTAAAGTAGAATCCACCACCATTGGGATATGGATAAAAGAGAACATAGATTACATCAATAAGCTATTTCTTCTTCAACGCACAAATTTGTTTGACAATATTTTTTACAACTTCCATATCTGTATCTTCATTGAAACGAAGCGCGTATTGAGCAGACGGCCATTGTCTATTGGATATGTCATACACCAAGCCCGATTCGTCTTTGATAGAACCCAATTTAACATTCAAAACCATTTCAATCCACCCGCTTTTAGGCCAAAGGCAAACAATATTGCAATGTTTTCCTTCACCCTTTTTAAATGCAACATACCTTTGCAAGGGTTTCGGTTTAATGGCATTATCAATAGAAAGAATTACATTGCTTATTTTATTGAATAACAAAGCAATCTCTGTTTTAGGCGGGAATAAAGATTCAACAGAATATTCTTCATCAGCAGGCTCTGGTTTATCGGATTCGTTTACCTCATAGAGTTTTAGTTTGTCACTCCGACCATGCATTTGCGCTATTGCAGAAAGCATGTCATAGGCATCCCAAGGATCAATCTCAAAAAACTCCCTATTTGGAGAAATCCTTAAACCAGGGTTAAGCAACTGAATGAGATTATGAACCAACTTATCAGGATCTTTTGTTCCATTTATTCTGGGGATTTCATAGGTACAATAAACCTTGTACGGAAGAGGAACAGATGTTCCGGATAAATCCCTAACACGCCTTTCGACATCTTCGGCATACCCTATCTTTATCCAGTTTGCCTTATGGAAACTTTCATTGGTAAGGACATAAATAAAGCCAGTCTTTTCTTTCTGTTCCATTATTCACCTCTCTACAGAAACATAATATAATTCAGTGCAATTTTTTGCGTTTGCGCCCCCAAATTATTAAATTTTGATACTTTTTCTCATTTTTAAGTAATAAAACTTGCTCTTCACGCAAAAACAATGTAAATTTTGAGAAAATCTCTCAAAAAAAACATTCAAAGGCAGCAAATATGCTTGTATCGTTTACTGTAGGAAATTTCCGTTCGTTCAAAGAGAACAAGACCTTTTCCATGAAGGCCACCTCCATTCAGGAACTCAAGGAATTCATACGCGAAGATAACAACTTCAAACTGCTACCATCTATAGCCATTTACGGAGCGAATTCCAGCGGCAAAAGCAATTTGCTTTCGGCTATAGGAATGATGAAAAAGATTCTGCTTTCTTCCGTTAAGACAAATCCAACAGAAGAACTGAAAACAGACCCTTTTAAATTAGACGAACTTTATCCGCAAAAACCGACTTTTTTCGAAGTCGTATTCACATCGAGCGATGACACCTATAAGTATGGCTTTGAATATAGTCCAAGAAAAATTAATAGAGAATGGCTGTATACAATCAAAAACGATAAGGAAAAGCGTCTTTTTATTCGAAACAACGATGGTATAGGCGTTAGCAAAGATTTTCCTGAAGGAAAAGACAAAGAAGAATCTACAGCAGACAACCGCTTATTTTTGTCTCTTGTAGCACAGTTGAACGGGAAAACATCAAAATCTATAATGGGATGGTTTGAAGATTTGAGAGTCACTTCCGGCGTAAAGGACGACGATTTTAAGACCTTCTCAATCAAATATTTGTTTGCAGCCAATGAAAAATCGGAAAAAGCAAAAAGTTTTCTTAATGGAATGGATTTAGGATTTTCTAATATCAGAGAATCCGAAACAGGATTAAAAAAGTATGCCCGCGACAATATTACAGGGTTAGAAGCATTATTAAACTTCATTCCCGATGAACTAAACAATGCTCTAAAATTTCCAACACTCGAAACAGGGCACATTGTTCGAAAAAAAGATGGCTCATCAAGCGAAGCCTTCTTTTCCAATGATGAAATGGAATCTGAAGGAACGAAAAAAATCATCAATATGTCAGGGCCGATTATAGACACACTTGAAAAGGGCGGAATAATCGTTATTGATGAATTTGACGCCAAGCTCCACCCCCTACTCACCAAGAAAATCATTGAATTATTTAATTCTCCCGAGACAAATGCAAACAAGGCTCAACTGATATTCGCGACACATGACACAAACTTGCTCAGCAACAAGATTTTCCGCAGGGATCAAATCTGGTTTGCAGAAAAGAACCGCGAAGACGAATCGACCGACATCTATCCGCTTAGCGAAATCAAAGAACAAAACGGGGAAAAGATAAGATACGATCGAGTTTACGAGAAAGACTACATCAATGGCAGATATGGCGCAATTCCTTACTTGAGAGGTTAATATGAAAAAACTCTCGTTAGAAGAAATTGCACAAGAAGAAAAAATACACGCACAACGAATTGAGCAGGAATCGCAAGCCAAAGAGCGATTTGTAAAGCTCACATTTTTGATTGCAACCGAAGGCACACAGACTGAGCCGAATTATTTCAATGCACTCAAAGCGGAGCTCGAAAAATCGAACAGATTCAACATCGACATTTCCGTGCAAGGCAAAGGGAAATCGACAACAGCACTTGTCAGCAAAGTTCATCGCCAGATAAAATACAACCACCAAGAATACGACCGCGTCTGGGTCGTATTTGACCGGGATGAATTTCCCGATTTTGACGAAGCCATCCAACAAGCCGCAGAACACAAAATCAATTGCGCTTGGTCAAACGAAAGTTTTGAACTTTGGCTACTACTGCATTTCAAAGATGTTTCTGAACGCACAAGTCGCAAAGACCTTTGTGATTTGCTAGAAGAAGCCATCCGTAACGAATTGCATAAAACCGACCCGAACGCCCTCTACGACTACACCAAAGGCAACATCAAAATCTACGAGCATGCAACAACTCTCGGCAACGAAGCAAAAGCTTTCGCAAGAGCTGAAGCCCTTAGGAATAATTTTAAGGGTTCAGCAAATGCTCCAAGCATGCAAAATCCTTGCACACATGTAGATGAACTTGTATTTGAACTGAGAAATCCAGAACTGACGGCTGAGAAAGTTAGGGAAGAAGAAAAGAACGAAAACTCAAGCTACTAAAGGTTATTCCAAATGATTCTCGATAACGATCCACTCGGTTTATACAGCATCGACATCAAATATGAAGGTTCAACAAGTGCGACCCAATACTGTATTGATGACTTTATGAAGCATCTCTATGGAAGTCGCAAAATTGTGGACATGACAATCCTGACCTGCGAAAATTACCACGCGCTCATGTTATGCTTTGAAAATCAGGATTACATTGTCTTTATCAAAAGCGGATTGACTTCAGGTTATCTAGGCACAGGCCCCAATGGAACATCTCTTATTATCCGCCTTGCCGAAGAAGCAGGAATTACTATTAAAGAACTGAACGCAGCACCTTCGCTATTCAAGAGAATCAATTCTTCTCTCGCTACAGTAAAAGATGTAGAATTCATAAAAAAGAACAGCAAGGAAAGTCTTGATTACGACCGTCTTTGCCTAAAGAATGTCAATAAAGAATATGTCCAACAAGCAAAGGACTCCTTCAAGAA
The DNA here is from genome assembly GCF_900143015.1 of Fibrobacter sp. UWB11. Taxonomy (NCBI): domain Bacteria; kingdom Pseudomonadati; phylum Fibrobacterota; class Fibrobacteria; order Fibrobacterales; family Fibrobacteraceae; genus Fibrobacter; species Fibrobacter sp. UWB11. The sequence continues at coordinate 748,934 of NZ_FSRT01000002.1, forward strand.
AAACAAGGACATCATTTTCGTTAGGGCTGAAGATGAAAAGACAAAAGACTCTGTTGAGATTAATCTAGAGAAAATAAACAAAAAAATAGACTTACTCATAAAGAAATTGGACAAAATCGAAATTAATACCAATAATTCCAGTCTTTCATCAACACTAAAAGAAATTCTGTCAATTGTATCGTCTATAAAAACAGTTTTCGGACAATAGAAAGAAAACATCTACCCCTTCGGCATCGCTTGGTAAATTTTCCCATTTAACAACTTTCCGTTTGCCTTTTTAGAACGGCGGACTCCGTCAGCACCCCATGTTCCCCACTGTTTAAAAAAGAAAGCGACTTTCTGTTCCGAAGCTTGCTTCTGGATTTTTTCCACCCATGCTTTTTGCATTGGCCTTGCCTTAGGGCCGCTTTCACCACCAACAATGACCCAATGTATTCCGTCAAGATTAGTCTTACCAAGATCACTTAGCAAAGGTTCACATGAGAGAAAGCGAACTTTAGCATCGATTTTACGCAATACTGCTATACGGTTTTTACGAGCAGAGTTCTCAACGGTTACTCCAATCCAAGCATTATCCGGCACGCTTCGCGTTCTGAAATATTCCTCCATTCGTTCCGCTCTTTTCGTGAGAATTTGAAAGCGATGATTCGTGGCCTTTTTGATTGTTTTGAAAACCTTATCAATAAAAGTAAAAGGAACTTTTTCATTGAACAGGTCACTCATGGAACATACAAAGATGTTGCTGGGAGATCGCCAATGAAGAGGTTCATCTAAAGATTCTTCATGTATTGTAACATCAAAGCCGTTTTTATATTTCACCAGCCCCATATTCTGCAAACGCAAAGACATGGTTGCCGCATAACAATTTGCACAACCTTCAGATAAGCGGTCACATCCAGTAACCGGATTCCAAGTCTGATCGGTCCATTCAATCTTTGTAGTTTTCATTTAAACAGCCTTAATATAAATTCTTTCGGTTTTATCATCATCAAGATAGAACGCGTTCTTTCTAGGTTGTTTCGTTTCATCGCATAAACGAACCTGAATTTTTCCCTGCTCACTAAATTTTTTCAATGCAGCATTACCATGCTTAGGCAAGGAACCATGTTCATAACAAAAATTGCGAACTTCTATATTCGTCTTATGCCCTGTTTCCAAAAAAGTCATTAACTTTTCTTCTAGAGACTCATAAAAAAAAGATTCAAGGAATGAAACCTGGTCGCCTTGGTTCTTGTTATATCCTGAACCTTCTTCCTTATCTATGTTCCATTTCGTTTCAACGAATTTTTCCAATCCTTTACGATTGCTGGAAAAATAAATCAAACAATTATGTCCTTTACCAGAATTGTCTTGAATGATAAAACTATCAACAAACAAGCCCAACTTTTCTCGAAGCGTATCAAGAATACTGCGAACAAACGCAACATCACTTCCTATCGTAGATGGATCTGGTACAGATATAAAATCATCTAAAAACATTCTTATAGCTTTATAATCTTCGTCCTTACTCTTAAAACGATAAATAAAGGATACTGGCAAAAAGAGCAAGAGTTCTGTATTTCCATCATTCAAAATGGCCTTTATGTCATCCAAATGAATACCTTTATAACCGAAGGGATCTATAAAGAAAAATCTCTTGAAATAATTATGATTTTTGTGTTTTGCTATTATTTTAGGAAGTATCTCCGAATAATCCTGATTTTGGACATTCACTTCTACCCAGGATTGTCTGGGAGCCTTATGTTCAGACACAAGCTGTTTGAGTTTTTGAAAATTTTCAGGATTCATTTCATTGAAGCATATCTTTACCTGCAAGTCATCCAAATATGTTTGGGAAAGATAGTCCAATAATATCAAGGGACTTCCGGGATTGCCCAATTCATCTTGTCCAGGACCAGCGAATAAATCTGCTATATAGACGGAATTCTTTGTATTCCACGATTGCTTATACGCCTTACTTAATACCTTAAGGTATTTTGTTATATAGGCCTTATAGATGCCAAGTTTAGCCTTGGTAGAATCGTTAAATTTGTCAAAGAATTCGGGCATATAAATCTATTTATGAAATTTCTTCCAAAAATCCTCTTTTAACTTTTTAAAAAGATAGTTTTTCATTTCTGCACCTAATGGAATACCTAAAATCAGACTTTTAAATTCCTTTTCTGTTCCTAATATTTTGCGATTATTTTGCACTTTGATTTTGTTATTCTTTTGAATTCTTTTTATCAAATCAATCAACTCAATTTGATAGCAGTTGTAAGAATCTTCCAATTTAAAAATCATTTTTGAATTTTTCACTTGATTTTTTATAGATGAGCTTTCTTTTGCTTTTAAACAAATTTCAATATCTTTATTTAAATCAACTTTTTCAACGTTAGATAATGTACGACTTCCCATCTTAATACCAAAAGTAGCATCATCATAAAAACCACGAACATAAGGACTTAAAATACTTTTTTCTTTATCGCTTTTTGTATGATTACAATTATAACAAGAAGGAACCATATTATAGATTGAGCATGAAAAAATAGGGTACTCGGCTTTAGGGAAAAAATGATCTATTTGCGGTTTAATTCCATCATCTCCTGAGGAGACATATATATATTGAGCATTACAATATGGGCAAACAGATTCGTGAAGCTTTAATAAAAATCGTCTTGCCCCCCAATTAGTTTCTTCCGATTTATTAAAGGTATCGTAGTCTAAGAATTTTCTAATTCTAACACCAAGGTCATACAAATCTTTTTCATATTTATTAAGATTACGTACTTTTTCATCTTTGTGAATGATTTGATATTTAATATGCAAACAAGAGTATTTTCTTTTCATTTTTAAAAGATCTGTAAATTCCCCACATGTAATAATTTCCAAATCATCAAAGAATGATTTTCCCAAATTTTTAGGAATCCGATATTGAGAGCTATATTGTTTTTCAAAAGCATCCAAATGATTAATTAAACATTGTTTTCTATTTTGTTTTCGTCCTCGTTCAATAGATGAACATCTATTTTGAATATAATTCCAATGGAGAGCTTTAATATCAACTTTAGTTTTTTGAGGAATGTCTATGTACATCATATCATTAATCTCTAAGATTGGAAACCAATTCTTTCAAAATAGGATCGCCAATTTGTGATATCAACATTTCTGCATATTCGCTATTTTTGTTCTCTTTTATCAAATCAATACATTCCTTTATTTTATTTTCAGCAAAATTTCCTATTGTATTTTCTACAAAAAAACCAGAATTTAATATATCAAACATATTGCCAGCAAAGAATGTTGATGGTTTATCTTCTACCAAATAATCCCTAACTTCCACATTTTGCCAAAAACCATTCTCTTCGTTATACACCCTTTTCAAAAAGACAACGTTATCACGCAGTAACTCCGTAAGAACAAATGGAGAATGTGTTGTCAGGAATATTTGACAATGCAGACCATTCGAAATATATCCATTCTCTCTAAGAGAGTCGCTTATCATTTTTAGTCCCGAAACAAATCTTTCAACCCAATGATATTGCCAGTCTGGATGTAAACAAGTGTCTGCTTCATCAATAAACAGGTATACATTTCCACAACAATCTTTTTTCAGCGCAGAATACAAACGGTAATAAAACTTCACCAAATATCTTTCTCCAGAACTAAACGGTCTAGATAAAGAAAACTCAAAAAATGGTGTATCCAGCAATAGGCTGTTGTAAAGCCTATTAATAATTTTCAACGAATCCTTGCTTCGAGCAACATTAAATTCATAGCCATCTTTTTGCGCCTTCCCAACTTTTTTACATTCATTAAGGATTTTTTTCATTTTATCACGTACTTCAAAAAATGAATCCCGATTCCATAATTTTAGATTGGATACATCGTCAAAATAAATCAATTCATTTAAATCCTCGTCCGATTCAAATTTTTCATGACAGCAGTAATTCAGCAACAATGAGTAACGAAATTTATCATCTAAACTTAAAGTTTCAAATTTGCTTGCAAAATCTGTTCTTGATTGTTCTAATATTTTTTGTTTTGAAATATGGTCTAAGGACTGATATCCTTTTGTTTCACCCTTATTTTGTAATTCAAAAATAAAATGCTGATTTATAAAAGCTTTTTCATTGCGCGACACAAGAATATTTATACATGCCAAAACATTTTCCAACATTGGTTTAAAGAACAACCTATTTGGAATATTAAAAAATTTTGAAATATATTCACCATTTTCAATTAAAAAATCATTCAATCTTTGATGTTCCATTTGAAGATATGCACTAAGTCGATCAAAGTCTTTGTACTTTTTATCCATCTCTTCACGGAGCATTGTTAAAGCACTCAAATCATAAGCCAATAAAGCATCTGTTGAAATGTTTTTCAAATTCAATGTCATAGGTGCATAAGACTTCGTTTCCCATCTATAATCCACATCATTGAAAATAGGCGAATAATACAGATATAATCCTTCAAGTAATGATTCTTCAGAAACATCCGCTAGATCATAACGTTTTTCGTTATATTCAACAAATGTATTTTCGGCTATGGAACATTTTATTTCAGATTCAACATTTGTAATATAACCATACTCTTTTTTCTCATCATCAACACATAACAACACATACTTCTCTTCACATTTATTATATCCAGCAGTAATCTTTGCTATTTTTTTTAAAAGTTGCGTTTTACCAGCACCATTATCACCGATAAATACTTTCAAATCAGAAATATTTTCCGAAAAGAATGATGAAGGATTATATCCTCCCTTTTTGCAAATACTTTTATTTATTGTAAATACAAGTTGTTGTTCATCTTTTTGAACACAATATTCAGATGAGAGATTAACAAAAAAATTTTCAAATAAACAGGAGCCACTAGAATCAAACTCGTCTAATGGAATATATTTATCAATCCAAAATGCAATATATTTTTTCATAATTACCGCTCTTTCTCTTATTGATTCATAAAATGGTTCATTTTAACATAAGGTTTCCCTGACCTCATATATCCAACTCCAGACAATGTCATCCAGTCATCACTTTCTTCTTCTTTTAAAGAAGAAACAGCAATCCTTTTTTCTCCAAGAATCGTCCATGCAATTTTAAGTCCACGTTTTTTTAACGCAATTAAAAATTCATTTTTTCTAACCATCAAACATGAGGGATGGTTTTCATTAACAGAAGGATCTTTACAAACAACATGACCTGTTTCATCAGCAAACTCACCATCTTTGATTCCCTGATGTAAACCCATTAATTCGCATAATTCTTTTGAGGGTTTCATAAATGAAAAAAGATCTTTTTTAGAATGATCATACTCATTTTCCCAATAATAACAGTAGGTTGTCAACGCAACTGATGCTACGTTTTTCTCATTCAAGTCACCAATCGTATCCCAATCATAATCATTACCATATTCAGCTTCATAAGCTCTAGACCAACAATACTCTCTAGAATAAGTCCTATAACATTGCTGTTTTTCAGGCAATTGCATTCCATAAAAATTACTTCCTTTTGACCAGTGCAAAAAAGAATTGAAATCGCGATCAGTCATAATGTAACTTTTTATCTCACACTCAAACTGTTTTCCGATATTAAATGTTTTACGCAATTGATTAGGCTGAATCAAAATTATTGATTGCTCTAAAATAATCCAATCATTATTGTTAGCATCTTTCTCTAAAAGAAAGTTTTCTATAGAAGGATAGTTATTTTTCTTTGAAATCCATTTTTTATTTTTTTGGTTCCAACGCCATTCTTTCTTGAACCGAGAATAAAATACGTCATCTGCATTATAAATAGATTTTGTTATAGTTGTCGGATCAAAATCTCTTACAAAGGGTTCAAAGCTCCCCTTATACGAACCTTTTTTCATTTGGCAATTATCAGACACTCTTGCAAGCAAATCATAGAAAGCAATCCACTGATATTTTTTTCCTATCCGTTCACATATATTTCCAAAACGTTCGCCATGAGACACACTCATATCAAATTCACCGTGAATATTATAGTCATACCCACTATCTTTTAGAATCCACATTATGGCGTAATTACTCAATAAATTGGTATCAATATTCCAATCATCAAAAGCACTATCCCAAACATATCTTCCAAAATCTCCATAATGCGATGTTCCTCGACCATATTCTGTTGTCATGGAATGTAGAATTATATTTATTGCATATTCTGGAGAACTAACAACCTTTTTTCCATAAGGAATCAAGTTTGCATCAACATCACTATTTGTGGGGAAATGCGTCGGCATTACACTTCTATATGGTGGATAAATTTTCCTTATGTCAAAATCAAATTTTATACCTAAATATTTCCCATATTCAATTGTATTCATTGCATAATCACGTAATAAAATATCAGGAATAACATTTACAGGCTCAAAAATATTTTTATACACGCATTCGCACAATCTTTTTATACAATCTCTATCAAAATTGTTTGTCACACATCCAAAAGCAACTGCGTACATTCTCTGCAAAACATATGGATCATTCACATTCTTAAACTTATCTAACAAGAAAATCAAAACATCTATTTTATTTTTCAGCAAATTTACAAGAGCTGCTGATGATTCATCTCGTACTTCTCTATTCATTGATGTCAAAAACCAAATCAACATTTGGCCTAATAACCGAGTTGATTCATCAGATAATAATTCTAAATCATCGTTATGCCAAGTCCAATCAATTATTCGTTTAACATTATTTATATCAGAGTCATCTTGTGTACTTATAAAAATAGACCATTCAGCATCCCGGTTTCCCATACTTAATGGGAATAAATATTCATGAAGATAATCGCTATTTAATGCACATTCAGGCTTTGAGCACAAAAGTAGAAGCGTGTCTAGCCATTTATTTTTATAATATTTTTCTGGCAAAATATATGTAATTATGTAATTATGAATTTTTCTTATATCTATTTTCTTACGCCACAACAGCCCTTCAATAAAAGGCTCTTGCGTTGCTATGATATCTTCATCCGCAATTATTTCGAAAAGTTCCAAATCATAATTATCTGGTAAAAGAATTGCCCACGCATTCAAAAGCCCAACATAATTGAAAAAACCAAATTCAGATGTAACATACTCATGCAATGAACCACCATCTTTAAACATTAATTTAATATTTTCAGGATTATGTTCTGTTCCGAGCAAAGCTTTCGCGACCAATAAATCATAATATCTTTCATAAGCAAACAATATACTTACTTTTTTTTCTTTATCATAAGATTTTATTAGAATTCCCTCAGACACTAATTCACTAAAAATATCTACAGCTCTAATTCCTGAACTACAGAATGATTCATCTAGTGATTTGAGAGCGCATTCGCTAGATATCAGTTCTTTTTTTTGTTTCAACATTTCTAAAGCAATATTTTCTATAGATGTTCTTATTAAATACAGTGAAGGATCTATATTATATTTTCTTGAAATTCTTTCATTAACATCTTCAATATAGTTTTTGAAAATATCAAGAAGACTATTGAACCCACTAGGAATTTCGTGCAATCCTCTTTTTTTTAACAATTCACAAAAAAGTTTTAAAAATAAAGGGTTAGAAAATTCAGGATTCAGCATGGGCGTATTTGGAAGATTTATTTCATAATATTCAAAAAAGTGTTTAACAGCCTCAAAAGAAGCCATGTTAAATCCTTTATGCGTAACAAGGCAAAGTAAAGATTGTACCCGCTCAGATATAACATAATCTTTATATTCTGAACGAACACTTAAAACAACCCCAACATTGGGATATTTGCGAATATCGTTCAGAAACATTTCCAAATTTTGCGCCCAGAAATTCGGAACATCACATTCATTTAACGCGTCTATAAAAATCAAACATCGACAACGCTTTAACCAACCATATAGATTAAGGCAACGCAAAAAGATTATCTCATCCCATTTTACCGACATCTTTTCTAAAAATTGTTTCCAAAGACTTCCCCTTTCAAAGGTATTCCCCAAAAAAAGACAAGTCCATTTTTTACACTGAAGTCTTTTCGTAGCTATATCAGCAAGCAAATGCGATTTGCCAGAACCAGCTTTACCTACAATTAACATTATTTGATTTTGTATGAAACGCCCTGATTCATTAAAAAATTTCTGCAGTTTCCTTAATTCGTTTCCAGCATCATTTATTTTTACTTCATTATATTGTATCTGATTTTTGATTTCTTTTGGTACCGTTTGTTTTTTTAGGTTCAATCCACACATATAAATATTCACCAACATTTTGTTGGCTTTTTCGATTTCGTTTTTTAAAGAATCAAGATCAACAGGCTTTCTTCTATTTTTTTCAAAAGAAAAATAAAAATTCGCTATAAAATCTACACTTTGTTTAAAATTATCAACTAAGTTATCGTATTGAGAATTTCCAACCAATCCTACACCATTGCTTTTTTCACTAAATCCCTTAAAATAGGGAAACATACAGCTAAGGCTATCTTCATCTTTAGCTAACATTTTAAAATTTTCTTCAATTGGCAAATTCACATGCAATTCAGGCGTATAACGAGGGCCTAACTTGAAAATACTATCATCAAGTTTTCTTTTTAAAACATCTAATGAAAAAATTTTCCGAAAATCCAATATTATAGGTATAATTTTTGGTATTGAATTCAGTATAGTTAAAATAGACATATATTGTACCTTTTTCAATGTACCACTACTTGGCCGTTCATGAGGAGTGGGAGGAGTTTGTCGCGGAGGGTGGTGAGTTTTTGATTTTCAGCAATCAACCTTTCTTTCTTTTTCATGAATGATTGATACATTTCATCAAATTTATACATCAACTCTTTTGGTGGATGAGCCCAAGGGGTTGCTATAAAAGAGTCTGTCTGAAAATTCTTTATACCACTTGTCTTTCCTTCAAAGTTGAAGAAAATATCACTTGCATAGAATTTCTGCCACATTTCAAAGAAATAAGAAGCGCATTTGGCATCTTTCAATCGAATAATTTGACAGAAATTTGAGCACGTCATGGGAGAATCAAAACGATTTAATGTATTCCGCGTTACAAAAGTGGCTCTTCCCGTAGATTGCGTTGGGCTACCTCCAGATATTTCAACAATGATGTCATTCGGATTCAGAATACGATCTTTCTTTTTTGTTGAAATATAACGGACGGGCATATCTACCATATCAACGATATCAGCTCCACGAACACAGTGTACACGAATGTCATCTTCGGAAGCCTCTTCTTTTCCCCATTCTCCATTAAAATTTTTCTCAATAAATTCAGATATAGGAGCAACATCCCACCCCACTGGTATTTCGCGTTTGAGGGTTGAGTTGTAGGTCATGGGGCCGCCGGTGGTTTTGTAGGGGTGGCCGTTTTTGTCGGGGAAGTCGTATTGAACGAACCAGTAGTCGTATAGGCGTTTTGCCATTGCTTCGAGTTTCTGGTTCATCTTTTTGTTCAGGGCGATTTTATCATCTAATGCGGAAAGGACGGAAGCAATTTTCTTTTGGTCATCATATTTAGGCAAATAAACGACTAAATTTGAGATTATTTCTTGAGTTAGTAGAGGCTGAGCAGCCCCTACATGCTTTTTATTCAAATCAAGAAGTTTTAATAAATAATAAACGCAATCCTTACTGAATCCATCTTTAACAGTAACAGATATCGCATTATCAGAGACCCAACACTTACCATCATATTTTTGAACACTTCCACAATTAGCACCAACACGACCAACGATGATGTTGTTTTCATAATTATATTCAGCAACATAATCTATAATCCCATTTCCACCAAAAACAGGAAAGGGACCTTTAGAATTCGGTCTTAATCTACCATTATAAAAGTTTAAAACATCACCCAATTTGTATTTCGTCATTTCCATATTCGTTTTTCTCAAACTCTCATTTAGATTGCTTCCCATTCGCTACGCTCAGGGCTGGCTTGCTATCGCTCCTCGCAACGACTTTCTCTCGAATACTAATTTCTCCCGCGAAGAATTCTTTCCGAGCGTATCTTTCTGAACTCTTCTTCTATACGATCTTTCATAGTTCCTTCAATTATGGGAAACCGAGAATTACGAGCTCTTCTTTCCGCTTCCTGCCAATCAAGCTGTTCTTGGCGTTTTTCGCTTTTGCGCTTTCCTTCTGCTAACCGTTCTTTTTCTTCTCTTCTTTTTTCTGCATTTTCCTCATATTCCAATTGCATCTTAGCAATATCTTTTGAAACTCTAATAGCCCTTATCGCAACAATAAGAGACGCTAAACTAATAACTATTGCGATTATTTCCATAAAAACATTCCTTAGATTCTTAAACTACGATTACGATCTACCCAGAAAGACACAATCCAAAGCTAATCTTTTCCTAACTGTTTTTGTAAATAGTTGATTTTTGCATGTTTTGCACGCATGCCATCACTCATTGGAAATGGTGTAGAGTCCATCTCTTTGATAGCATCAAGTTCATCTTGCATCGATCGCATTTCATCTTTTCGTTGCTTTTTATAAATGACAATAGGAACTATGACAGATGCAACTACTGCCAAAAGTGAAAACAATCCAGAATTTTGATTTATCCATTCCAACATTTCTTTATTCCTTTACTAGACCTAATTGAATTTCAAGTTGCTCAGTTGTTTCTGTATTTCCTTCTCGAGTTTGTGGCTTTCGGCGAACATGGCGGCGAGTTCTTCGGTGTCGGCTTTCATCTGGGCGTTGAATTCGTCCTCGGTAATATCCACGTAGTCTATCTTGATGTCGAAATACTGGCCGGCGCTCAGGCTGTAGCCTTTTTCCTTGACTTCGCCGTAGGTCACGACTACGCTGAAGTCTTCGACGGCTTTGGCCTTGCGAAAGGTGGTCACGATTTTCTCGATTTCGTCGTCTTCGAGGCGGACTTTCTTGAGGCCGTTCGCGTCCTTGTATTCCTTGCCGAGTTTGCTTGCGTCAACGAGGGTGACTTTGTCGTTGTCGGTCTTTTTGCGGGTCTTGTCGAAGAAGAGCACGCTCACGTTGGTGCCGGTGTTCGCGAACACGTTGCTCGGCATGCTGACCACGCCATAGACGATGTGTTCGTCAACGATGCGTTCGAGGATTTTGTGCTCGATGCCGGATTTCGCGGTGATGAACCCGGTGGGGATAACGATGGCGCCCTTGCCGCCTGCCTTGATGCTGTTTACCACGTGCTGGATAAAGCAGGTGTAGATGGCCATGCTTTCCTTTTTCTTGTTCGGGACTTTCGGCACGCCTGCCCAGAAGCGGGCGTTCCATTTCTTTTCGATGTCGTCGCGGGTGTCGCTGAAGTCCATCTTGAAGGGCGGATTACTCACTACGTAATCGAACTGCTTGAGGCTCTTGCCGTCGTCGCTCTTGTGGTAGGGTTCCAGGAGGGTGTCGCCCTGCACGGCGTGATCGAGGCTCGAAACGAGTCCGTTCAAGAGCAGGTTCAGCTTGAGCATTTTGTTACTGCGCTGCGAGATGTCTTGCGCAAAGATGGTGCAGCGGTCTTCGCCAATCTGGTGGCTGAGCGCCATGAGCAAGGTGCCGGTGCCTGCGCTGGGGTCGTAGCATTCTACGTTGTGCAGGTCGGCGTTATCGCCCACCAAGAGGCGGGCCATGATTTTCGCGATGGCCTTGGGGGTGTAATATTCGGCGTACTTGCCGCCGCCTGCGGTGTTGTAGTCCTTGAGCAGGTATTCGAAGATGTCAGAGAAAAAGTCGTAGTGTTCGGCGAAGGCGTCTTCGAAGCTGAAGTTCACGAGTTTATCGACAAGGGCGCGGGCGAAGTTTGCACGCTGGGCGTCGTCGGTCACGAAGATGGTGAGCTTTTCAAAGATGGGGATTTTCGTTTCTTGTGCGGTCTTGGTGTAGAATACGTCCAGGTTGTCCTTCGCGATGGCGACCATGGTCTCGTCAAAAATGACGTCGAAGTCGCCCTTGGCCTGCTTGTTCCAGAGGTTTGCAATCAGGTAGTCGGGCTTGAACACCGGGACTTCGGGCGGCAAGAAGAGGCTCACCTTTTCGCGGTCGGCCTTGGAGAGTTTCGCGTATTCCTCTTCCCACTTGTCAGATTTTTTGAGTGCCTTCAGGCAAGGGTCATTAATTTTCTTGAGTTCGTAGCCGAACTTGTCGGCCATAAACTTATACAAAAACACCTGGGTGATAATCTTGTATTCGTTGCCGTCATTGCCCATGCCGTACGTTTGGCAAGTGGCCTTGAGAGAGTCGATAAGGGCAATGGTCTTGTCTTTGATGTTCATTTAATTTCCGTAGTAGGCGTTATACTGGTTAATATACTGCTTGGCGACGCGCTGCTGGATAAACAGGTAATCGGGCATTTCGGGCTTGATTTGCGGGAAGTGCGCAAGTCCGTCTGCAATTTCTTTCATCACGGTCTTGCCGAAGTAAGCGTCCTGCTTGAGGATGTCGTTGCGATCGAAAACTTTCGCGTCAATCGTTCCCTTGATGGTCAAGAGAGCCTGCACGATATCTTCGTCGAACTTCGAGATAATCGGTGCTTGGCGCTTGGGTTCGCGTGCCTTGTTCTCTTCGCGAATGCGCTTGTGAACGTAGGCGAATTTCGTGTCGCCGTTGTACTTGCGCAAGAGGGCGTCGTTTGATTTGCGGAGTTCTTCAAGGCGTTTCAGAATGTCGTTCATCGCCTGGTTCTGCTCGTTATAAACGGCAAGGTTTTCCGGGGTAAAGCCGTGCTTGTCAAAAATGCGTTTGAACTCCTGTTCCAATTCAACAAACACAGGGTCTTCGTGGTCGAAGTTATCCAGAAATCCGCGAAGAGCACGTTTATACTTTTCACGCAGTTCCGTGCCGTTGTCGATGATTTTCAGTTCTTCCGTGCCAATGCAGCTAAAGTTGAACTCGATGTTCATCATAGCTTCGTTCACGGCAAACTGCGTCGCCTCGCTGTTGGTCCACGTCTCTTTCTGGTTAATCATCGCAATGCGGTGGTTCACTTCCGAAAGCATGAGCGGCAACTTTTCGATGTTCAGCTTTTCAAAGTCCTTTTTAAGGGCCTCGTCACCGAAAGTACGCACAAGGTTCATCGCATCCTTGGCGAGTTCCAAGGCCTTACGGAGTTCAATCAAAACCTTCTTGTCTTCAAGGCTAGAAATCTCGGTAGAGAAAACTTCCGCGTTGTCGGTGGTATAACTGAACAGAGCCTGACGTGCCACCTTCATGTGATTGATAAGGGCGTCCTTATCTTCCATGACTTGATTGTACATGTCGGGCAAGTTATCGTCTGGGTCAGTATCGGCATCATTATAGCGGTTCAGTTCCTGCAAATATGCGGCATTGGTCTCGTCAAAATTCTTCTTGATGTTGGCAAAGTCAATCAGGAACCCGCGTTTCATATTCTTGTACGGGCGATTCACGCGTGTAATCGCCTGCAACAAATTATGATCTTCGATTTTGCGACCGAAATACAATCGCTTAAGACGCGGTGCATCAAAGCCCGTCAGCAACATGTTGTAAACAATCAGAATATCAATCGTGTAGTTCTTCTTGAAATCGTTGATAATCTGCTTGCGGGTTTCCTTGTCGTCGCTATCGAAGAGAATTAGGCCCGCTTTCAAGTTGATTTTCTGGATGCGGCTTTCATTGAGTTCGTCCTGAATCTCGTTGAAGAACTTGTACAAGTTTCGCGCCTGTTCCGAAGATTCAGCAATAATCATGCCGCCAAGGTCGTTGTCGCCCTGCATGGCACGGAACTTCGCCAAATCGTTGATGATGTAGCGGAGCAACGCCTTAACGTATGTGGGGTGCCGAATAATCATATCCTTCGAGACAGAACCCTTCTCCACCAGTTTCTGCACGCTTTCGTAAGCATCGTTCAGTTTTTTGCGGTAACTTGTTTCGATATCTTCGCGGATAATCTTTAACGTATAGCCGTCTTGAATGGAACGGTCGTAATAATACGTGTGGAAGTAATCGCCAAAGACCTTGCAACTCGCCTTTTCACTCCCAATGAGCGGTGTGCCGGTAAGTGCAATCTTGATGGCGTTCTTATCGGCATTGAAAAGGTTCGAAAGGAAACATCCGCCCGGTTTGTAGCCGCGATGCGCTTCGTCCATAATGAACACGCGTTGCAAATTCGTGGCGTAATTCGGGATTTCCACTTTCTCGGTATCGTTTTCAAATTTTTGGATGTTCACCACGGTAATTTCATCGACACCGGCGTTGCCCTGCAAGGCCTGCTGCGTGCGGAACTGCTCCATGAGTTCCGTGCGGGAATTTGCCGTTGTCACCTTGAGGCCGCGATTGCTCAATTCTTCGGTTGCCTGCTCCAGCAAATCCAGGCGGTCCACAATAAAGTAGAATTTCGCGACTTTGTTCTGCTTGGCGTAATAGTCCTTGAGGACTTTGCTCAAGTGGAAAGAAAGTGCTGTCTTGCCCGAACCCTGCGTATGCCACACAATGCCGGATGTCGCACCCGCTGCCAGTTTTTCACGGATAATCATGGCCGCAAAAAATTGCTGGTACCGCATGATGTGCTTTTCGTGGCGGCTCTCGATTTGACCGTCCTTCTCTTTTTCGACATGCAAGTAAGCGATGCCGTACTTGAGCAAAAAGAGCAAGCGCTCCGGGCTCACCATAGAAGTAAGCACGCGATTCGTGGGCGTGTTGATATCGAGATTCGTCTTGTATTCCGGATTCTCTTTCAAGACCGGAACATTGAAATCCATCAGGACTCTCTTTTCGAGATCCGCAGGAATCGGCAAATAAGGATAATTGGCGTGGAACGGCGCGATTGCCGCACGCTTGGGGTTCTCTTCCCTGAAGCAGTTGAAACGCGCTTCGTTTTTCGCAGCTGTGCAATAGAATACGCCTTCAATCGGGACAACGCCGCCCTTGGCATCGTACTCCATGTTGTTGGAGAAAATCATCAACTGCGTGATGTTGATAAAACGGCGGAACTTTTTCTTCGGAAAGCGCTCATCGTTCATCCGCTTGCTTTCGGCCACCATGCCGCCTACGTTATTCGGCTTCTTGACCTCGATAAACACGAGCGGAAGCCCGTTGACGAACAACGTAATGTCGGGGCGAAAACTTTCATCGCCATTCTTGCAAGTAAATTCCGCCGTGCAATGGTACGTGTTGTTTTCCGGGTGTTCAAAATCGACTAGGCGAAGTGGAGAATAGCTAGTAAGGCGCTTGTAGAACTGCTGGCCCAAATCGTCGTCATCCAGTTCCTTCTGGATATCCGATAGCACGCTCTGTGCAGAAACAGTCGCAGCCGGATTCAGCTTCTTGAACTGCTCCGCAAAAATGTCCACAAGGATGTTCGTTTCCGGGTCAAACGCGATGTTCGCCGGTGTTGCGCCAGACTCTGAAATTTTGCCCAAATACGTATAGCCGATGCGAGCCAAATGCTGAATCGCAGTCAGTTGAACGCGCGTCGCTTCCGTAAAAAGATTAGGCATAAAAACAATATCGCTTGTGTGTATAAAACGCTCTTCGTGAATATAAGTTTTTAAGCTGTCAGTAAAGTGTCACGGCAAAAAAATTATTGACTTTCGGCGCATTTGAAAAATTCAATTTCACCTCTTGACAAATACTGCACAAAAGTGTAGTTTTAGATAGTCGTTTAAAAACATCTGCGTTTATAAAGCTTGTACGCAGAAAGGAGAAAATAATGTACAATACCGCCAATGGCACCGTCACCGACGCCGAAGCCGCCGAAATCGATTCCCTCAACAACGAAATCTGGAAAAACTTCTGGAACATCCCCCGCGAAAAGCGCACCAAAGCAGACTGGGAAAAGCTGCTCGATATTCAAATTTTGGTGAAAAAGGGGTGAAAATAAGGCGACATCCTCTATTTTTATAAATAAATATATTGACAATTAAACAAATATATTGTATTTTAAACAATGAAGTTTAAAGATATCTGCGACTATGCACGTAAAAAAGGCTGGGAGCTAGGGCGAATCAACGGTGACCACCACATATTCGTGAAGCAAGGCAAGCGCCCCGTTCCAATACAACGAAACAAGCACGAGATAGAAGGCGTCTATCTCAAGCGCATCTTGAAACAATTTGACCAGTAGAGGCATCCATGAATTACGCAGCAAAAATAGAGAAAGACAAGGACATGGGCTTCGTGGTTTCGTTCCCTGACCTGCCCAACGTGAACGCGTTCGGCGACACGCAGGAGGAAGCACTCAAGCAGGCGAAGGACGCGCTCGACGGTGCGATGGAATGCGACTTGGATCTCGGCAACACAATGATTCTTCCTAAGACGATGCCTGATTCCGACAAGGGGCTCTACCCGGTCGAACTCTCCCCGCGAATCGAAATCGCATACAAACTTTTTGAAGCGCGCAGGGGTCAAAAGAAAAGCGATGTGGCACGACGCGCAAACATCACCCCGCAAGCATACCAACGTTTCGAAACTCCGAAAGGATCACCTTCCATCGAGACGCTCTACAAGCTGGCACATGCCCTCGGCAAACAACTTGTAATTGAGTTCGTGTAATATCGGGCTTTGCCCTCCAGGAAGACAGCCCCCTACCGACAATGTTTCTTTAACGCTGCGATGTACGCTTCGGCATATCTTGATTTCGTGATGCCTTTGCGCATAACATAACCGACGGTCATTTTGTCGTGGACATCGAGGCGTTTTGCGATGATGTTCTTGCCGTTGAGTTTGTGGCTAATGACGCCGGAGCAAATGGTGTAGCCGTCAAGGCCGATGAGCAAGTTGAAAAGTGTAGCGCGGTCACGGACTTTGATGTTTCGCGGACAGTCGAAATCGATGGCAGTGAGCGGTTCTTCGGCAAAGTAGAACGAGTTGAAATCGCCCTGTTCGTAAGTCAAGTACGGAAACGGTTTGAGATCCGCAAGTGTGATTTTTTCTTTTTTCGCAAGCGGATTCTTCGATGACATGAACACGTGAAGCGGTGTTGCAAAAAGCGGTTCAAACACAAGATTGTTCTTTTGAATGAGCTTGGTGATGACCTTTTCGTTTTTATCGCTGAGGTAAAGCACGCCCATTTCACTTTTCATTTTGGCTACATCGTCAATGATTTCGTTTGTTTGCGTTTCACGGAGCGTAAAATCGTAGCTCGGGCCGCCGAACTTGCGAATAACATCGACAAACGCATTCACGGCAAAAGAATAGTGCTGGCAGCTGACGGAGAAAATCATATTGCCGCCCTTGCCACCTTTATAGCGGTCTTCCAAAAGCGTCGCCTGTTCCAGAACCTGCCTTGCGTACGAAAGGAATTCATCGCCTTCGTTTGTGATGGTCACGCCTTTGTTGGAGCGGTTGAAAATCGTGACACCCATTTCTTCTTCAAGTTCGTGGATAGCAGCGGTAAGGCTCGGTTGCGAGATAAAAACGCGCTTGGAGGCTTCAGTAATGTTTCGCGTGTCCGCAATAGCAATGGCGTATTTAAGTTGTTGTAGAGTCATAAGTTTTCCTTATCGCTAGTTATAAATCACCATAGGAAAAATCTATGGTGAACGTATAAAAAATAGTATTTTACCGATGATAAAAAGTGAGGTATATTTGGAGCGTTCAAAAAACAAAGTAAAAAGGTAGGTAAAACACTATGAGCATTAAAACATCTGTAATTGGTTTCCCGCGTATCGGTAAGAATCGTGAACTTAAGTTTGCAAGCGAAAAGTTCTTCAAGGGCGAAATCTCTGAAGCAGAACTCCAGAAGGTCGCCGCAGAAATCCGCCAGTACGGTTGGCAGAAGCAGAAGGCCGCAGGTATCGACTTCATCCCGTCCAACGACTTCTCGTTCTACGATAATGTTCTCGACACTGCATTTTTGCTGAACGTCATTCCGGAACGCTACAGCAGCCTCGAATTGAGCACGCTCGAAAAGTATTTCGCCGCCGCCCACGGTTACCAGGGTGCAAAGGGCGATGTGAAGGCCCTCCCGATGAAGAAATGGTTCAATACGAACTATCATTACATTGTTCCTGAAATTGACGATGCCACCGAACTCAAGCTCGTCGGCAAGAAGCCGGTTGAAGAATTCAACGAAGCCAAATCGGCCGGAATTGAATCCGTTCCGACGCTCATCGGCGCATACACATTCCTCCGCCTCGCCCGCTACAACGGCAACAAGAAGGCCAAGGACTTCGCCGCAGCAGCTGTCAACGCTTACGCAGAACTCGCTGAAAAGCTCGCCGCAGCAGGCGCCAAGTGGATTTCTTTCGCAGAACCGGCTCTCGTATTCGACGTAACTGCAGAAGAACGCGAACTCTTCAAGACGATTTACGCTGAACTCTTGAGAAAGATCGGCGAAAAGAAGAACCTCAAGATTGCATTGCAGACTTACTTCGGCGACATCCGCGATGTTTATCAGGATGTGGCCGCACTCGGCTTTGACGCTATCGGTTTGGATTTCGTCGAAGGGCTTAAGTCTCTTGAACTTTTGAAGACGGGTTTCCCAAAGAACACGCTCCTCTTAGCAGGCGTTGTAAACGGCAAGAACATCTGGCGCGCCGATTACGCACAGAAGAATGCAATTCTCGACGAAATCAAGAAGTATGTCGCTGCAGAAAACGTTGTGGTTGGCACTTCTTGCTCTCTCTTGCACGTGCCCTACACGGTTGCCGCAGAACAGAAGCTCTCGGCTGACATTCTCAAGCACTTCGCATTCGCCGAAGAAAAGCTCGTGGAAATTGCAGAACTCGCAAGCGCTGACGCAGATGCACTCGCCAAGAACAAGGCTTTGTTCGCAACTGCTCGCGTGCAGGCAAACGCAAAGGTTCAGGCTGAGCTCGCCGCCCTCGGCGCTGCTGATTTCGAACGCAAGCCGAGCCGCCTCGAACGTCGCGAAGTGCAGAAGGCAGAATTCAAGTTGCCGGCATTCCCGACAACGACAATCGGCTCCTTCCCGCAGACTGCCGAAGTTCGCGCCAACCGCGCTGCATTCCGCAAGGGTGAAATTTCCAAGGAACAGTACGTCGCATTCAACCAGAAGAAGATTGCCGAATGCATCAAGTTGCAGGAAGAAATTGGCCTCGACGTGATTGTCCACGGTGAATTTGAACGCAATGACATGGTGGAATATTTCGGTTCCAAGATTGACGGTTTTGTGTTCACGCAGAACGCCTGGGTGCAGAGCTACGGTACCCGTTGCGTGAAGCCGCCTGTCGTTTGGGGTGACGTGAGCCGCAGCGCTCCGATTACGGTTGAATGGTCCGTTTTCGCACAAAGTTGCACCAAGAAGCCGGTGAAGGGCATGCTTACGGGCCCTGTCACGATTCTCAACTGGTCCTTCCCGCGTGAAGATGTTTCCTTGAAGACGCAGGCTCAGGAAATCGGCCTTGCCATCCGTGATGAAGTTTTGGACCTCGAAAAGAACGGCATCAGAATCATCCAGATTGACGAAGCCGCACTCCGCGAAAAGCTGCCGCTCCGCAAGAGCGACTGGCACAAGGAATACCTCGACTGGGCAATCCCAGCATTCCGCTTGGTGCATGCCAAGGTCAAGCCCGAAACGCAAATCCACACGCACATGTGCTATAGCGAATTCAACGACATCGTCCGCGACATCGACAACATGGACGCCGACGTGATTACGTTCGAAGCTAGCCGTTCCGACCTCAAGCTGCTCGACGCCTTGAACGACGCCAAGTTCGAAACGCAGGTGGGCCCGGGTGTTTACGACATCCACTCTCCGCGCGTTCCGTCCGAACAGGAAATCGTTGACGCCCTCCACAAGATCATCGCGAAGGTCCCGCAGCAAAACGTGTGGGTGAACCCGGATTGCGGCCTCAAGACTCGTGGCGAAACCGAAACGACGGCAAGCCTCAAGAACCTCGTCGCCGCCGCCAAGAAACTCCGCGAAGAAAAGTAAAGCAAGAACGCACTGGATCCTATCGGCCTATGGCCTCCAGGATGACAGTGCGCCATTCGCAAAAAACTTACACCTCTACTGTCGTTGCAAGGAACACCTCTCTTTACTGATAGACAGATTCTAAGTTCGCTCTAGTCTATCGCTCATCCCCTTGCGATGGCGGTAAACGAACTAATCCCCGTGTGCGTAATGCCGCGGGGATTTCCATTTATACACAAATTTCATCAAAAACAATTTCTAACCAAATTCTATCACCACAGCGTTTCTATAGCAAAAATCTATAACAAAGCATAAAAAAGTAGTATATATAATAGGTCTTGCGACCACCCCACCCCATTGCTATCTTTGTGCCGCATTTGAAAGAAGCATCAAAAAACAAATGCAAGAAATAATGGATCCTATCGCCTTCGGCTTCAGGATGACGAAAGCGAAGCGACAAGCGAAAGAGACAACAGGAGGTGCAACATGGAAAAACGCACAGGACTTTTTGCAAATGGAATTATATGGTTTGGCGTTGCCATCTCCGTTTCTGAAATTGAAGCGGGTATAGAAATTGGCGCTGCCGCAGCCAGGGATTCGCTCTGGCTCCCGCTCGTGCTCGGACACATTCTGGGCGGCATCTTGCTCTTTTTCGTAGGCCTCATCGGCGCGCGCGTTCGCCTGAACGCCATGGAAACGACCAAAACCTCATTCGGCAAATACGGTTCCAAGTTTTTCGCCGCGCTGAACACATTCCAGTTGCTCGCCTGGGTCGCCGTCTTGAACGCTCAGGGCGCTTCGGCCTTGGCAGGGCTCAACTTGCCGATTTCATTCCCCTTGACTTGCGTGATTCTCGCAGCTCTCATTGGAGCTTGGGTCTATGTGGGCATCCGCCGTTCTGCAAACGTGACGACCGTCGTGATGGCCGCTCTTACTATTTTGCTCGCAATTTTATCCGTTAAGTTATTCGGTCTCGGCAGCAGTTCAAGTGCCGCCGCTAATGTTGCAGGTGCCGCCGGAAACGCTGCAACCGCGCTCAAGTTCTGGAACATTTTCGAGATTTCTATCGCCATGCCGATTTCATGGTTGCCCGTAATTTCGGACTACACGAAGGATGCCGAAAAACCTGTAAAGGCAACATCAATTTCTGCAATCGCTTACACATTTGCAAGCCTCTGGATGTACATTATCGGTATCGAAATTTCGGGCATTGGCGCAAGCAACAACATCGCGCAAGCCATTCTACTTGCAGGCCTCGGCATCCCGGGAATCATCATCGTGGTACTTTCGACAGTAACAACAAACTTCCTTGCAGCAAACTCCGCAGGCGAATCTTCCAAAGCAATTTACAGTAAAATAAATCCCAAAATTGCAGGTGTCGTCGTGAGTTTCTTGAGCGCCGCTCTCGCCATTTCGGGAATCATGGAACACTATATCAGCTTCCTTTACCTGATCGCCTCCGTGTTTGCCCCGATGGCCGCTGTTCTTTTGGTTTCGTTCTACTTCTCCAAGGATCGCACCGAATCGCTCGGCGTTTGGCTCTGGAATATTTTCGCTTGGCTCGCGGGCTTCATCGCCTACCAGGTGGCAGAACGTTTCGACTCTGTTTTCCTCGGCCCCACACTCCTTGCAGTTATCGTTTCGGCAGCATTCGCATCCGTGCGCGTACTCTCCGAAAGAAAATAACGCGCTAACGTTTGTCTTTTTCTATTTTTTCAATCGCCATGTCACAGAAGAAAATCGCGTTAATTAATGATGTTACAGGATTTGGTCGGTGCTCCATCGCTGTCATGGCACCGATTGTTTCCGCAATGAAAATTCAAGCGGTAACAGTACCAACCGCAGTTCTTTCGGCGCACACGCAATTCCCCGAATATTACTTCGATGATTACACTTCAAAAATGCGCGATTACATTCAAACCTACAAGGATTTGAATTTATCATTCGACGCCATTGCTTCCGGATTCCTCGGCTCCGAAGAGCAAGTCGATATCGTGATTGACTTTTTCAAGACATTCAAGAAAAACGGCACATTCACATTGGTAGACCCGGTGATGGGCGACTACGGCAGGCTTTACGAAACATACACGCCTAGTTTGTGCGAAAAGATGAAAGCACTTGTTCATTATGCCGATATCTTGACGCCTAACCTCACCGAACTTTGCACCTTGACGGATGTCAAGTACCGCACCGAAGGATTCAGCGACGTAGAACTTGCCGACATGTGCCGCAAGCTTGCAGAACAGGGCCCCGAACACATCGTAGTCACCGGAATTCCCTACAATTCCAAGCAAATCATGAACTTTGTTTACAGCAAAGGCGAAGAACCGCGTATTGTCATGGTCGACCGCATCGGTGGTGACCGCAGCGGAACCGGCGATGTCATCAGTTCAATTATCGCAGGCATGTACATGAACGGCCACGACTTTTACGAGTCAGTCAAAAAGGCCGCTGACTTTGTCTCTAAATGCCTACGCTATTGCGAAGACAACAATGTTCCCACGCATTGGGGGCTCTGCTTTGAAATGTACCTTCGCGACTTGATGGAGGATTAAAATGGTTGTATATACAGTGACAGGAAATGTCGGCGAAGCCGGCTATTTGGACATTGCAAACAGCGGCGATATCACAGGCAAGAACATTTATGTGAACATGACTAACCGCTGCCCTTGCAGCTGCGTTTTTTGCTTGCGCCAGACAAAGAAAATGATGGAAGGCAATTCGCTTTGGCTCAAAGGTGGCGAGCCGAGCGTTGAAACCGTCTTGGACATTTTCGCAAAGTACGATCTTTCCGTCATTAACGAACTCGTGTTTTGCGGCTACGGTGAACCGCTCGAACGCTTGCACGATGTATGCAAAGTTATCGATGAATTAAAAACAAAGTACCCGAAATTAAAAGTCCGCCTCAACACAAACGGACTTGCCAACTTGATTCACGGCGAAGACATCACACCGCAACTTGAAGGACGTTTCGATACCGTTTCCATCTCGATGAACGCCCCGGACGCCGAAGAATTCCTCGAACTCACAAGATCAAGATTCGGCATCAAGTCTTTTGACGCCATGAAGGAATTTGCAGCACTCGCAAAATTCCATGTGCCAAACGTCGTGATGACCGTTGTCGAAAAAGTCATGCCCGAAGAAAAAATCGAGCAGTGCCGCAAGATCTGCAACGAACTCGGCGTCACGCTGAGAGTCCGACCGTTCGAAAATTAAGGAATAAAGCTAAGAAATGCTGCCGCCGACAAAATCGGCGGCATTTTTTCGTAACTCCCTACGTCATCTCTTTCCACTTGATAAACAAACTTTTCACTTTCTGGAAATAGGCGCGGGTTTTCTCAGGTTCGATAAAGAATGTCGCTACACAAACAACAAGGAATGTGCTGAATATCAGTCCAATAAAAACGCCAGCCACATAATAGCCGCCATACATGTTTTCGCGCATATACCCTAGCGAGCCCCATAACATTTGGACAAACGCTATCACGGCATAAATTTTCAATACCAAAGAATTTCTTTTTACGATGGCGAACACGCCTACTGCAATAGGTAATAAAATCAACGCCGCATTCATAATGGAAAATGATTCTACAAAATTTTCCGGACCTTTACTAAACAAACTCATAACAGATTTAATGACGTCATTTGCCCCATCGACCATGAAAAATGCCGCGCAAAATTGAAGCAAACCAAATTGCGTAGCCGTTTTAGGTTTAATGAAAAATACAGCAGCAACAAAAACTGTCAGGGGGGTCACAATGCGTTCAAGCAGACGATTAAAGAGATAAGCATTATCAACACCAAGTGGCAAATAAATGCGGTTAAAATTCACAATATCTACTATTATTCCGCTCAAAATGGAAATAATTATAAACACGGCGTAGATTTTCAGAATCAACACATTCTTTTTAACAAGCGCAACTATTCCTAACGCAAAAACAACCACATACAAAAGAACTGTTACAATATAAAATCCTATAGGGTTGACATCCCCCGTCATTTCTGCGGTAAACTTATTGAAAAGCAGACTCGCAATGTTATATAGCGAGTTCATAATCATGATAGCCGCACAAATTCTAAACAATTGCAAATTCATAAATTATCCTTTAATTTTCTGTAAGCAAGTTTTCACCCACTCGGGCTTAATGAAGAATACCGCAATAGCAATCACAGTAGATGTATTAAAAATGGCATAGGAAACAAGCGAGGTCACAATATAAGGGTCAAATCCAGAGGTACGAATAGAACTGAGTAAATTCAACAAAATTTGAACAAATGTCATTAAAGACCCTACTACCAAAACAGGCACATTTTTTTTAACAAGGGCAAATATACCGACCGCCAAACAAACAACACCAAAGAAAGCAAGTTGAAAAACGGGAGGTTGCGTAAAAACAAAATGTATCAAGCCATTTAATCCACTTACAACAAAACAAATGGCACAAAGTCGGAAGAGACCTAAATTAAAGTTTTCATTCACAATAGCAATCTCGTTTTCTTCGACACGCTTTTTGGATGCAACAAAGAACGCGGCCACAGCAACGACTACGTTCACGTTAAAAATCAAGCTAACGAATTTCTGGCCAAGATGCTCTTTTACCATTTCATTCCCTAACAAGGCGCTTATAAAATTAACAGCAAATGCTCCCAACACAATCCAGATGAGGAACAGCACAGCCGATATTTTTAAGGCCGTTACATTATTTTTGACAAGCGTAATTATCCCCAGCGTTAAAAAAACGACGACGGTCAAAACACCTAATACAAATGGGAAGAAAACCCCTGACGCAATCAACAGTCCGACCGTTCCAAGCAAATCTTCAAATGACGAATTCGTAAGCGCGCTCCACAGCGAACTGAAAAATCCACCATGCCTAGCCATAACAGACAAATTGGCAACTAGGTTCAACAAGTTCACAATGAACACAATAGCGCAAACCCTGAGTAAAGCCAGATTCATAACCCCTCTATTATTGGATTAAATACTTTTCCAGTTCCGGGAACGCATCGGAAGTAAAGAACATCCAGCGTCCCTTAGCCATCAACCAGCCAGCCCATCCATTTTTAGGATTTCTCTGTTGGGTTAATTTAAAAACATCCTGTTTTATCGTAATGCTATTACCAAGCAAAAAGGTAATCCGCACAAGTTCATTTTCAAGGAATTCGACTTTCTGCGGAGCTATATGTAGGGCAACAAAGCAATAATAAAGCAAGAACAATTCCTTGAAAACCCACATAAAATTTATAGTATCATACGCTCCGGTATTTACCATAACAACAATGGATTTCACAAGCCAAAAAGCACCGAAAAAGAACAACGCCACCGATCCCCAAGTCATGCTTTTGCTTTTAGAAACATATACTTTATTTTCTTCCATTCTATTACCTCGTTCTAAAAATAAAAAACGGCCCAGATTTCATTCCGAGTCGTCTTTAATTTCTAGTTCCTTCGACGTGACACCTCGCGGCATCTTGCTCAGGATGACGCCGTTAGCGAGTTTAATGATTTGCGCGGTATTACCCGCGCAACATTTTACTTCACGAAGGCGGCGTAGATGGCCTTGATAGCCTTTTCAGTATCGGCTTCGTCAACACCAGTGATGATGTTAATCTGGGAAGAACC
This sequence comes from Fibrobacter sp. UWB11, assembly GCF_900143015.1. Classification (NCBI taxonomy): domain Bacteria; kingdom Pseudomonadati; phylum Fibrobacterota; class Fibrobacteria; order Fibrobacterales; family Fibrobacteraceae; genus Fibrobacter; species Fibrobacter sp. UWB11. The sequence continues at coordinate 774,335 of NZ_FSRT01000002.1, forward strand.
CTGGTCGATAATGCGGACGTTCACCTTGCTTTCTGCGAGAGCCGTAAAGAGCTTTGCAGCAACACCGATCTTGTTCGTCATGCCGTGACCCACGGTAGCGATAAGAGCGATGCCCGGGAAAATCTTGATACGGTCCGGACGCATCTGCTGCGTGATGTCTTCAAGAACAACGTCCTGAACGGCGTCGAGAGCCTTGGAATCCACGACGATGCTCATGGAGTCAATTGCACTCGGGCAAAGTTCGTAGGAGAGTCCTTCGCTTTCGAGAACGGCGAGCACGCGGCGGCCAAAGCCAACTTCCTTGTTCATCATGGACTTTTCGATGTAGATCATCGAGAAGCCCTTGCGGCCTGCAACACCCGTAATCGGGAGCTTTGCGCTTTCCGGAGTCGGGCCAATGATGGTGCCGGCGTCTTCCGGGCGGTTCGTGTTGCGGATGTTGATAGGAATCTTCTTGGCGCGGCACGGAGCGATGGATTCGTCGTGGAGTACGCTTGCACCGGAGTAAGCGAGTTCGCGGATTTCGCGGTAGCTCACGTATTCGATCGGGAGCGGATTTTCGACGATGCGCGGGTCAGCCATGAGCATGCCCGAAACGTCGGTCCAGTTTTCGTACTTGGCAGCGTCAATGCCGTTGGCAAGGATTGCGCCAGTGATGTCGGAACCGCCACGGCTGAAGGTCTTTACTTCGCCACGGAGGTTAGAGCCATAGAAGCCCGGCAATACGTACAACTGATTTTCGTCACCGAGAGCCTTTGCAATTTCTTCGTAGGTCTTCGGAGCAATGCGGTACTTGTCATCGAAAGTGATGAGCGGGTAGCTATCGACGAAGTTTGCACCGAGATACTTTGCCATGAGGCGAGCGCAGAGGAATTCGCCACGGCTCACGAGGAAGTCCGTGCTCACGGATTCCGGATGGTTCTTGAGCTTGTCTTCGAGACTGTCGAGGTCTTCGGTAAGCTTGTCTTCAAGACCCAGGTCCTTGCAGATTTCATCATAGCGCTGGCGGATGAGGTTCCACGGCGTGGAGAAATCGAGGCCTTTGGAGGCGAGATCATAGGTGCTGTAGAGGAGGTCGGTCAGTTTGGTTTCTTTCGGGTTACGCTTGCCCGGAGCAGAAACGACGATGACTTTGCGGTTCTTGTCGCTTTCGACAATGGCCTTGATTTTCTTAAACTGACCTGCATCGGCAACGGAAGAGCCGCCGAACTTACAAACGATTCTAGACATTTTGTTCCTTTGGGCCACCAAACCTCTCAGCTTCGAGCGCAACCGCTTTCCTCGCGATTGTCGTGCCCAAGCCTACCCATCTGGCCAGCCACTTGGTTTTTGTGCAATGTAGCAGCGGCACTTTACCGCCGCGCGGGCAAATATAGTTAAAGACGAGTGTCGCGGCAATGGGGCTTGCACCAATTGACATGACCGAGCCGACTATATTCGCTCCGAAGGAGCGCCAATATAGCTAAAGGAGGACACAGCTGCAATGGTGCACACTCAAATAATTAACAAAAATTTACAGGACAAACGGGCGAAAAAAGCGTGTTTATATAGTAGAGCCACCTCAAATAAAATTTTGAAGGTCTATGAAAAAACACGAACAATTGATGATCATCGCAGCAAAATCAAACATACCCGTACTGCTGCAAGGGGAATCCGGGGTCGGTAAAGAAATCGCCGCACGATTTATTCACGAACACAGCCCACGAAACGCGGGGCCTTTCATCGCGCTCAACTGCGGCGCCATCGCCAGGAACCTCGCCGAAAGCCTACTGGAAGGAGCCAAGAAAGGTTCTTACACCGGAGCCGCAAGCGACCACCAAGGTATTGTGCAGGCGGCCAACGGAGGCACACTTTTTCTCGACGAAATCGGGGAAATGCCGTTCGACATGCAAAGCAAACTTTTGCGTATTCTTCAGGAACATTCCGTACTTCCACTGGGAGCAACGCAAAACGAGCCTGTCGACTTCAGACTGGTATGCGCAACAAACAGGGACTTGCAAAACGAAATACGGGACGGAAATTTCCGCAAGGACTTGTACTTTAGGCTAAGCGCCTTCCCCATCGTAATTCCGCCACTCCGCAACAGGGAGGACTTTCCCGAAATTGCAGCAACACTATGGAACGAAATCACCGCTAAAACTTTCGCAGAACAATTCCCTCTCCGCAACCGAGAAATCAAGGCTCTATCCAAATACAAGTGGCCGGGCAATATCCGCCAGCTGAAAAACGTTCTCCAGCGCTACGCGCTTCTGATGCAGCACAACATTTCGCTCGAAGAAATCCTCGCCGAAGAATTTTCGCGCAAGACAATAAACGATATTGACGACCGTTTCGCATACCAAACAGCGCGGGCATCGGCACCGCAATGGTCATTTATTCAAAAAGCGCTCTACGAAAATGACGGAAACAAGAGCAGGGCCGCCAAGTCCCTAAAAATCAGCCGCGGATGTCTCTGCTACCAAATAAAAAAACACAAGCTCCAACAATGGAGCTCGTGCAAAAATCTAGCGGAATGTGCGTCAGCCTAGAACTTCACGCCGACAGCAATGTAATGGTTGCCGCCTTCGAAAGCAGGGCGCGGGCTATAAGCGTAATCGAACACGATCATGCCAAACTTAACACCGAGACCGCCACTGACAGCATCTTCGGTATCCGGGCGGAACGCATAGCCCATGCGGAACGAAAGCATGTCAAAGTAAACGACTTCACCGCCAATCAAAAGTTGCGCCTTTGTATCGGCACGGCGATATCCATCTACAGACAAATGAATCATCCAGCGATCCAGAACCGGGATAAATCCCGATACGCCTGCCTGAAGCGCAAGCGGAGCCGCTTCTTTTTCGGACTCGTACTTACTTGCAAAACCAAGATTCGTAAAGTTCGCGCCAAAGGCAAAATACTGGTTCACACGGAAAGAACCGCCAGCATCGACCGAGAACAAGAAACCTGTTTCGTCATCGATGGTCTGCGTTGCAAAACGTGCCGAAGCTGCCCAATTGAAAATCTTGGAATGGCTACCGAAACCGGCCAAAAGCGACCAGGCATAAGAGCCATATTCCGAAGTCTTGAGACCATTCTCGTCACGACCTTCGATGTCATCGTAACCTAAAAAGTCCACCGCGAATGCAAGAGTAAACTTGTCCGCAATAGGAAGTCCGTAATAAGCAGAAACGAAATTATCCGCACCGCCCGTGCCAAAAATCACCTGACTCAAGCCAAATTCCGCTTCGTTTGCGACACTCATCGCGAGCGGATTGCGCGAAACTTCCGAAACACGGCCAGGGTCAGCAACACCGGCACCCGAAAGTGCGGCTGCACGCGGCGAGACCTGCATCGAAAGGAACTTCATCGTCACGCCACCCGGGTCCAAATGCCAATACTCCCCGGCAAACGCGAGAGAACCTACGGTAAGCGCAAACGAAAGTAACTTTTTGAACATACGATTAATAAGATACAAAAAAGTAGGAAGCCAGAGTTCGTCTAAACGCGCCAGCCTTCCATAATCTTGAGGCAGTCCGCGAGGAGTTCTGCACTGCGGTCCTTGCCTTCGGTTTCCACGTAGCAGCGGAATTCCGGGGCGTTTCCGCTCGGGCGCAAGTGAATGATATCGCCAGAATCAAATTCCATGCGATAGCCATCGACTTCGTTCAAGGAAACAATCTTGCCCTGGAATGTCTTGTCCTTTGCAAACTTGGAGGGCTTTGCAGCAAGAGCGCCGAACAACTTTTCGCCGAGATTCTTTTCGCGGATTTCGGCAAGCTTAGCCTTGGACTTTTCAGTCGGAAATTCCTTGAGGCGGTCGCTCACGGTAAAGCGCTTGGGCAACTTGCGGAGAATGTCCACAACGCACATGCGTTCTTCGCGAACCATCACCATCACGGCAATCATCGGGAGGAGCGCGTCACGCGTCGGGAGAGCCTTGAGCGTACGAGATTCACGCTTGTCGCCCTTCACAAATTCACGAGTTAAATCCGTTTCAAGCAAAAAGCCGCCGTTTGCTTCGTAACCGGCAACGCTTACGTTCTTGTCGTTTGCATCGACCAAGCTTTCCATGCCCGCAATTACATAAGGGCTACCAATGCGGGTGCGGCAAATCTTTTCGAAACTGCCAGATTTTTCGAGCGACGTATTGCAACTCACCGGAGTTGCAATGCGCTTGATACCAAGCGCCTGGGCAGCGAGGATGCCCAGCACGTCGCCACGCAGCCACATGCCCACATCGTCTGCCAAAAGCGGACGGTCTGAATCACCATCCGTGCTGAACACGGCATCCACGTAATACTTGTGCGTAAATTCGCGAGCAAGTTCTTCGTCTTCCTTGCGGATTGCTTCGGTATCGACCGGAACAAACACATCGCTACGGCCAAACGGCTTGACCGTCGCACCGAGGCTTTCGAGAACCTTCACCACGATGTCACGGCCCACAGCGGAATGCTGGTAAACGCCAATCGTGAGTCCGTGCAGAGCATCGCTACCGAAAAAGTCCGGATAGCGCTTGCAGTAATTTGCTTCGGCTTCCGCCTCGACCGCCGGGAGTTCCGGCGCAGCCTTCAGCATGCCCTTGTCGTCAAAAAGCGCTTCGTCGAAATCCACCGACTGCGAAACAATTCCCTGTTCGTCAGCCTTCGTGATTTCGCCATTCGGGTGGTTAAACTTGATACCGTTACGGTCTGCCGGGATGTGGCTGCCCGTCACCATGATAGTCGGCAAATGCTTGTCGATACCGTACATCGCAATAGCCGGGCTCGGAATGCGGCCGCAGTAAATGACCTTCCAATTTGCATCGACGCCAGCCTGCACGAGCGACTTCAAGATACGTTCCGTGCTCGGACGCAAATCACCCGCAATCGCAATCGTATGTTCGCACTTGTAAGACGTTTCGCAATACTTGATAAAAGAACGTGCATACACATAGCACACACGGTCGGTCATAGCGCTCACGAGACCGCGGGCACCGCTCGTACCAAACGCCACCCCGGACTGTTTCATAACATCTTGCATAGCAACGGACATAGAAAACCTCTGTTTAATAGACGGCAAAAAGTAGACAGTAAAAATCCACTAAAACCGCCAAATGATTTTACAAAACACAAGATAGAAAAAGCAAGGAGATGCCTAGAGGCGTTCTACCGATAATTGCATTACCTAGCGGCTTTACCCGTCACGCGATAGCGAACAACTTTTCCTTTGCGTTCCGTGCGGATAAACAGAGACTGTTCTTTCGCATCAAAATACAATTGCGGTTCGTGGGAATGTATAGCTCGCACAGCCGGCAGCGATCTAATCGCGTTCGTCGAATCGCTTGGCACCGAATCTTTCACGGTAGAATCGCTCACCACCACGGAATCTTTTTTCGTTGTATCCGGAGCCGGTTCCGACGCCTTTAAAAGTTCCAACATCTTTTCGGCATAGCGCTTGCCAAACGTTTCGTAACCATCACGCGTAAAATGCAACGTGTAATTAGGTTCCTTGAGTGCAGGGCACCCCGCCGCCGAAATCAAGTGGCCATTCGGAATCAAGTCCGCGGCTTCCTTCACGGCGGTATTTCTCCAGCCGAGATCGCCGCCAGCAGCTGTTGTCGCAAGTTCGCCGATTAAAATCGGAGTTTTTTCTGGGTCAAGTTCCAAAGCCGCAATCAAGTCCTCATAAACTTTTTTCACACGCTTGGGCCAATCATTCATCTGGTAGTCCGCTTCGCCCTGATGGAATAGGAACCCCTTGATAACGCCCTTCTGCTTTGCAATTTTTCCCATCTCTACAATTCGTTTGTACAAATCACCGCCATATTCATCGTAATACTTTAACCACCAAGTATCACCTTTATTTTTTGCACTTTGTACATAAGCCTTATTGCGATCTTTATCAAAAAGGTCAATACTTTGTCCGCCAATGGCAACATTTGCAACCGCCACCGTGATGCTATCAGGGAGGTTTTCAATCATGGTGCGTCCAAAAATATCGACGATACCGACCTTGGATTCGCTATGGCCCATCGGAGGCGCCGCTGGATAAAACTCGCCCACTTTTTGATTTGAATGGTTTGCCGCTCGCAACACAAGGAATCTAGGATTCGTCTCCTTATCCTTGCTAGTGACCGTAGCCTGTCCTGACATATTGGATTGCCCGTAAGCTAAATAGATGTGCAAATTAGGGTCTTGCGCAAAGCAAATCGAAGACGCAAGCATAGTCAAAAAAAAGAATTTCCGCATGGGAGTTCTCCAAAAAATACCAACCGCTATTTAAAATAAAATCTTTATCAACAAGCAAATGTCAAAAAGTGTAAAAAAACTATTTTTTACCCCATGGATAGAGCACGCCGCCGTAAATTCGGACAAAATTTTTTGGATGTCGAAACCGCCACCGCCATCGCAGGCGATTTACCCGCCGATGCTGGTGAATTCGTTCTTGAAATCGGGCCAGGTCACGGCGCGCTCACGGAACACCTGCTCAACCGCGGGCTGGAACTTACCGCTGTCGAAATTGACGAGCAGTGCGTCGAAGTCTTGAAAGAAAAATTCAAGGACTACAAGAACTTCAACATTGTCAACATTGACTTTTTGAAATTCGACTTGCAAGCATTCTTGGATGCTCACGAAAAGCCGTGGGTTACCGGCAACTTGCCGTACAACGTAAGTACAGCAATTATCGCAGGACTTATGCCGCGATTGCATTTGACCAAAGGCTTTATGGGAATGGTCCAGCTCGAAGTCGCCGAACGCATTTGCGCTGAGCCCTGCTCCAGCAATTACGGGAGTCTTTCCGTACTCGTTTCCGCATTCGCAAACACGCAAATTTTGCGCAAGATCGGTCCAGAACATTTTACGCCAAAGCCGAATGTCGATAGCGCCACGATGCTTTTGACACCGCGCGAAGATGCGCTCCAGGCACCCGACGGATTCTTTGACTTTGTCCGTACTGCATTCACGCAAAAACGCAAAACGCTCGCCAATTCCTTCGGACGTAATTACGACAAGAAGAAAATCCAGGCGACAATTGAACTTTTGGACTGGCCCACGACCATCCGCGCCGAAGAACTCAGCCCTGAGCAATTCCTGAATTTCTATAAGGCGTTTAAAGGTGAATAAGGAGATGCCCGCAAAAGGCATTGTCATCCTGGAGCCGAAGGCGATAGGAACCATAAGAGAAAATGAAAATTAAGATTCTCATAGACAACATCAGCGGTTTTGCAAATAGCAGTTACACTTGTGATTCCTGCACAGCCGAAGCTCCACAAAAACAATTAAAGGGTGAATGGGGGCTTTGCGTCTACACCGAATTCAACGGCAAACGCATCTTGCTCGATACGGGAGCGTCCACGCAGTTCGCGAAGAACGCCGCACTCATGGGGATTGACATTTCCAAAATCGATGCAGGCGTCTTGAGCCACGCGCATTATGACCATGCGAACGGCATGCAAGAATTTTTCAACAAGAATAACCACGCCAAATTCTACTTACGCGATGCCGCTCGCGAAAACTGCTATCACACGCACAAATTCTTAAAGTTTTTCACGTATCAAGAATACATCGGCATCCGCAAAGGCACGATCAAAAAGAACGCTGACCGAATCGTATTCGCAAAAGGGGATTGCGAAATTTTTCCGGGAGTCACGCTCGTCGGTCACAAGACTCCACACCTCGATGAAATTGGCAAGCGCACCCACATGAGCGTCAAGGAAAACGGCAAATACCGCCCCGACAGTTTCGACCACGAACAAAGTCTAGTCTTTGACACGCCCAAGGGACTATTCATCATGAATAGTTGCAGTCACGGTGGTGCAGACAATATCGTCAAAGAAATCGAAGCGACATTCTCCGGCAAACAAATTTATGCCATCCTCGGCGGATTCCATCTATTCCGCACACCTGACGACCGCGTAAATGCATTCGCTGAACGCCTCCGCGAATTAAACGTCCAAAAAATTTATACAGGGCATTGCACTGGCCAGCGCGCCTACGACATTTTGCACGATATACTCGGCGATAAAGTCGAACAAATGCACACCGGCATGGAAATCGAAGTGTAAAACGCAATAAATTACACATACCATCTTTTATTTATTCTAATTTATCATTTAAAACAGATTTCTATTAACAAGGTATTACCTATGAAAAAACTATTTGCAGTTTTACTCGTCCTGTTCGCCGCAACACTTTCCTTTGCACAGGGTCAAGTACACAAACTTACCATGGACAGAGGATTCTTTACAACAGACTACACCATTGATGGTCAAGAAGTCGATAGCGATGCTTTTGAAAGAGAACTCACCAATGTTCCAGAAGCTATCAGCAAGTGGAACACAGGTAACACGATGAGATATATTTCATGGGGAGCAGCATTCGGTGGTGGATTTCTCTTAGGCTACGGAATTGCAGAAGGTTCCGGCTACCAAGCTCCAGAAAGCTATAAAATGAAAGTACTTGCGGGTGGAGTAATCATTGTTGCAGCATTAATTGTCGAACACATCGGCAACTGCAAAAAAGACGATGCCGTCGATATCTACAACCAAAAAATCGGCACCATCACAAGCAATAATTCGTTTAGCATGGGAATCATTCCGACTGAACAAGGCGGCATCGCTCTAGCATTCAATTTCTAAATAAAATAACAATTAAAATAATTGCGCAAAAAATTTTGATGCAAAATGACAAGCCCTATCGCAACAACGATAGGGTTTTAAATTTGTATTAAAGCAAATAAATTACACTGGATCGTTCACCGGTTTGCTGTAATCGCGTTCGCCAAACAAGGCTGTTCCCACGCGAATCATCGTAGAGCCTTCTTCAATTGCAACTTCCAAATCAAGCGTCATGCCCATCGAAAGTTGATCGAACTTTGCAAAGGCGCCACCTTTCGCAAGGAACTTGTCGCGCAATCCACGCAAGAACGCAAAGCATTCGCGGCTGTCTTCAGGAACGCCCGTATTCTTGCCAATCGTCATGAGACCGCGGAAACGCAAATGCGGGAAGTTTTCGCTCTTGCCATCGGCAGCTGCGCCTGCGCGCTTTTCTAAATCTTCAAGGAAAGCTTCGGCTTCGTGAACATCCAAGCCGCTCTTCGTTTCTTCTTCGCCAGCATTCACCTGGAATAAAATATCAAGAACTTTGCCCTGACCATTTGCAGCTGCCGCACAAACCTTCTCCAACTTTTCCACTGCTTCGATACTTGCAATGGAATGGATGCAGTCGGCCACAAGTGCCGCCTTCTTGAGCTTGTTACTTTGCACCGGGCCAATCACGTGGCAACGCACGCGGCTTCCGTCCTTTGCCGTGCGCGGTTCAGAAAATTTGAGTTCCGCTTCTTGCACGCGGTTTTCGCCAAAGTCCGTTGCACCCAAAGCAATCGCATTTTCCACAGCTTCTGCCGGGTGGAACTTGCTCACCCACACAAGCTTAACCGAATCACGGCTGCGGCCCGCAATCTTGCAAGCCTCGCCAATCCTTGCTTCGAGAGCTGCAAGGTGCTCGCGCATTTCATCAAGAGTAAATTCCATAGAGCATTAAGGTCGGCCGCTTGCACGACCTTTGAGTTGCGGGGTCGCACCGGCGGCGCTTTGAGGTTAATTATTAAGCAGAAATTAGAAATTTTTCAACCCATCATAAAAACCAAGGCAATGCAATCAACGTACCAATCGCAAATACGACTGTATAACCGACTAGTAAAAATTTAGGCGATCTTTTCTTAAGTCCATCACCGCAACAATAAGTCAAAAGTTCCATATTTAAAAATGCGTACGCCACAATTGCCATATTCAATATAATCAAAGGAATCAGTATAATCCACACTATATTTCCCAATACAGCTGTAACTACTAATGGCCAAAAAGGTGTTGTCGCCAAAAAACATATTATAGATTTACTTTTCTGACGCTTCAAACAAAACAAATACAACAATGACAGTGGAATTCCAGCAAGGAATGGAAGATATAAGCTCGCAGCAAACTCGCCTATATAGTTAAAACTATCCAAATTCTCTCTGCCATAGGCATCATTAATGGCAACTTCCTTTTGATACCAAAACCACGGCAAACTAAACAGAACCATATTCATCAACATACAAATGATGACCGGCCATTTCTTTACCACAAATTTTTGTTCAATTTCAGGAGTTTCCGTATCAATCATTTCATTCCTCATTCATCGTTAAATCATCCTTAACTTCAATCGCGCAATCAGATATTGCATTCATGCTTCCTAAAACAATCACCAACGCCAACGGCCCAAAAATAACTACGATAATATTAAAAATCCACAATACAGCACTTAACAATAAAGGAATAGAAGGAATCATCGCCACCATAAGATATTTCATTTTGCTTATTGGACGTTTCCAAAGTCTGCGATAGAAAAGCACCAATGGCGCCCCAAACGATATCGGTAAAAAAGGACACAATACAATCGCCATCATAAAATCAGGTCCAATATCAGATTGACTCGGATCTTCTAAACCCATAAATCTTATATAACTATACGCAAAAGCAACTGCAAAAACAATCGCAGGCAAAAGTAAAAAAAACGCCTCCACAATCATAATGTGAATAACTTTCTTTTTTTCAAAAAAATATAAAGGCTTAGATTTTTGCATATTTTCCAAAATACAAAAATTACAACCCCCATTTCATCTAATTTGATTATATTACTTGTATAAATTATAATTGCGTTTTAAGGAGGATCTCAAACATGCGAAAAATTTTTTTGCTCCTACTCTTTTTCGCCTCGTTTGCTTCGGCCGGATTTTATTTTGACTTTACATTATCGCCAGTTATTCGGCATTTAGATGCAATCCACACAACTTCACAATCACAGTACCCAAATTACAACGATGAATACCTTGGATACAATGGCATAGGCGGTCTTGTTTCAACGCGTTTCGGCGGTTTAATCAAGGGTGTTGTCGCCATTTACGGGAATATCGAACTTGAAATAACAAAAGGTGATGTCAACGGCTGGAACAAGAAAGAACGCAGCCTTTCCGTGTCTGGCAAGCGTCCTGGTTCTGCTTTCTTCGGAATGGGCCCAGGAGTAACCGTTTATCCATTTTTCAAATCAACTGAAAGTATTCAAAACTTTTATATATCAACCTCAATGAATATCGAAATCGGATCTGGCGGCGACATCGGTCTTCTAGGTGGCAACTATAGATTTGAAACGGGCTATTTGTGGCAATCATCCGAACTGTTCTATTCAGGTATCGCGATAGGCGCCGATATTCTCACTACAACTGACTTAGATACTCATATAAAAGACGAAAAAGGTTATTCCATCTGGATTGGTTTTAAATTTATTCGCAAATAGCAAAAAGGCCCGCTCACATCTCTGTGGCGGGCTCATTTTTCACTTAATTATGCTTTCTTCGCAGCCTTCGGCACTTTGAACAAAATCTTCACGATTTCGTCGATGTGCTTGTGCGGATAAATCTTGAGGCCTTTCTTTGCCGGTTCCGGGAGTTCAGCCACATCCTTCTTGTTGCCTTCGGGCAAGCGGAGTGTCTTTACGCCAGCAGCAAGTGCAGCAAGCGCCTTCTCGTTAAGGCCGCCAATCGGGAGGCAGGCGCCCGTGAGGCTCACTTCACCCGTAAACGCAATGTCCGGTGCAATCGGCTGCTTTGTAAACGCACTGAGCAAGCAGAGCGTAAGCGCGATACCTGCAGAGGGGCCATCCTTCGGCACGGCACCTTCCGGCACGTGAATATGGATGTCGGTCTTTTTCACAATCGCGGGATCAATGCCAAAGCGCTGCAAGCGTTCACGGACAAGTGAAACGGCAATCTGTGCCGATTCCTTCATCACGTCGCCAAGCTTACCGGTCAAAATCAATTGACCCTTGCCGCTCAAGAGCATACATTCAATAGGCAAAATTTCGCCACCGACACTTGTCCAGGCAAGGCCAGTCACAACGCCCGGGCGACCCGGTTCCGGCAACTGGTTGTCAAGGAAACGCGGAGCTCCAAGGTAATCGTGGAGAACCTTTTCCGTCATTTCCGGCTTGAATTTCTTGCCCATCACAATGTCTTTTGCACGATGACGCACCGCATTTTCAAGCACACGTTCAAGCTCGCGAACGCCGGCTTCGCGCGTCCAGCCGCGCATCACGGAACTAATCATTTCGTCGCTAAAGCTAATTTGTTCATCAAGCTTCACGCCGGTGCGTTCGCAAATGCGCGGGAGCAAATACTTGCCTGCAATCTGCAACTTTTCATGCGGATAGTAGCCCGGCAAGCGCACAATTTCCAAACGGTCGCGCAAGGCTTCGGGAATTTCGCTTTCACTGTTTGCAGTCGCAATGAACAAAACACGACTCAAGTCAAGCCCCACTTCCATAAAGTGGTCCGTAAAATCGTGATTCTGTTCAGGGTCCAAAACTTCGAGCATGGCACTTGCGGGATCACCTCTAAAGTCACTTGCCATCTTGTCGATTTCGTCAAGCAAAATGACAGGGTTCATGCACTTTGCACGGCGCAACGCATGAATGAATCGACCCGGCATGGCACCGATATAGGTACGGCGATGTCCGCGAATTTCGGCTTCGTCACGCACGCCACCAAGCGTAATGCGGACAAAGTTACGCTGCATGGCCGCAGCAATAGATTCCACGAGCGTCGTCTTGCCCACGCCTGGAGGGCCCACAAGGCAAAGAATCGGAGCGCGGCGTTCCGTACCGGTAAGCTTCAGCACGGCCACGTATTCCATAATGCGTTCCTTGACCTTGTCCAAACCAAAATGCTTGGAGTCGAGTTCCGCCTTTACCTTCTTCATGTTGAGAACGGTATCGGTGTAAACGCCATAAGGCATGGAAAGGAACCAGTCCACATAATTGCGGCTCACCGCATATTCCGGTGACGTCGGCTGCATCATGCGCATGCGGCTGATTTCGTCTTCGAGCTTTTCTTCAATCGCCTGGCTAAACTTCTTGGCCTTGATTTTCTTGAGCAACTGATCCGGTTCCGAAGAGTTACCGTTTTCGCCATCCAGTTCATCTTGCAGCTGGCGGATCTGTTCCGAAATAAACCATTCCTTCTGCTGTTGCGCCATCTTCTGGCGAACATTCTGCTGCACGCGAATCAGTACATTCTCATTTTCTTGAGCCACCTGCATCAAGCTAATCAAACGCTCTGCAAGCGCATCAATCGTTTCCATCTCCAAAAGCGCCTGCTTCTCAGAAAGCGAAATCGAGAGGAACGGAATCATCCCGTAAAAAGCGTTGATGTGGCTATCCATCGTAAAGAGCGCTTCGACCATGCCCTCGGCGATATTCCTATGCATCGCGTATTCGCGGAACATGTTCAGCACATCTTCAAACTTTTCGCACTTATCTTCGGCCTTAACAAAACGTTCCCTGGCAGAAACAGTCACCTGCAAAAATCCATCGCGCAAAATAATCGAACGGAGATCCACCACCGCATCGCCTTCCAAGACGACCTTTACACAGCCGTTCGGGAACGGGGTCACATTCGCCACGCGAGCAATCACGCCCACCGTATAAAGGTCGAGCATCGGATTGTCGAGCGATTCCTGTTCCACGTTTTTCTGTGCAACCAAGATAATTTCATTGTTATGGTTCTCAGCAAATTCCAAGGCGCGAAGAGACATCTCGCGACCTACCAAAATGCGTCTCGTCGTCAGCGGAAAAACAACAGCATCCCTCAGCGGGAGCAACGGATACGTTTTATTAAAGTCAAAAGCCATATTATAAAATTAGTAAACCTCGCAAAGTTGCGAGGTAATGAGGTTGTCTAGGCGACGCTAGTCTTTGATTTCTTGGAAGCCCCGCCACCCGAGGTAGGTTTAGAATAAAGGCTTTCCTTTACCATCTCGACTGTTACGGTAAACGTTTTTTCACCAGAACCCGGCATCTTGAACATAGCCTGCTGCAATACACGCTCCATCACGGAACGCAGCCCACGGGCACCCGTCTTGCGGGTCATCGTCTCGCGGACAATTTCCTTGAGGGCTTCGTCTTCGAATTCGAGCTTGATGTTGTCCATAGCGAACAAGCTCTTGTACTGCTTGACAAGCGCATTCTTCGGCTGAGTCAAAATGTTCATGAGAGCATTTTCGTCGAGTTCTTCGAGCGCAACAGCAATCGGCAAACGACCGACAATTTCCGGGATAAGACCGAACTTGATCAAGTCTTCCGGTTCGAGCTGCTTAAAGAGTTCGCTCAAGCTGTTTTCGCTAGCCGTGTGGATTTCGGCACCAAAGCCCATACCACCCTGGTTCACGCGCTGGGAAATAATCTTGTCCAAGGTTTCAAAGGCGCCACCGCAAATGAACAAGATGTTTCTCGTGTTCACCTGCACAAGCGGCTGTTCCGGATGCTTACGGCCACCCTTCGGCGGCACAGACGCAACTGTACCTTCCAAAAGCTTCAAGAGACCCTGCTGCACACCTTCACCGCTCACGTCGCGGGTAATAGAAGGGTTAGCAGTCTTACGCGCAATCTTGTCGATTTCATCGATAAAGATAATGCCGCGTTCAGCCTTTGCCACATCGTAATCGGCAGCCTGCAACAAGCGCACGATAATGCTATCAACGTCTTCGCCCACATAGCCTGCTTCAGTCAAAACGGTAGCATCGGCAATCGTGAACGGCACGTCCAAGAAACGGGCCATCGTCTGGGCCAACAAGGTCTTTCCCGAACCGGTCGGGCCAACCAAGAGCAAGTTCGACTTTTCAACATCGACATCGTCCTTGGACTTATGAGTCTGCTTGTAGCGAAGACGCTTGTAATGGTTGTAAACGGCAACAGAAAGCGCCATCTTTGCACGGTCCTGTCCAATGACAAAATCGTCCAGGTGCGCCTTAATTTCGGTCGGGAGCGGAAGCGGCTTCGAGGAAATTTCCTTAGCTTCCTGTTCCTGTTTCGTACGTGCAAGGTCTTCTTCCAAGATACGGCTGCACATGCGTATGCAATCGCTGCAAATATACGCACCGGCACCGGTAATCATCTTTTCGACCTGTTCTGCCGGCTTTCCGCAAAAACTGCAACTCACCGCCGGGTGGTTTTTCCCACTACGATACATTAAATACCCTCTTTACGCGGCACAAAAATTTCGTCGATAACACCAAAAGCCTTTGCTTCTTCGGGGCCCATGTAAAAGTCGCGGTCCGTCTTTTCGCGGACTTCGTCGACAGCCCTGCCGGTGTGCTTAGCGACAATTTCGGTAAGGGTATCCTTTGTACGGATAATTTCCTTTGCGGTAATCTGAATATCTGTAGATTGACCGGTAGCAGCACCCGACGGCTGGTGCAACATGATGCGGGAATGCGGGAGCGCATAACGCTTGCCCTTCGTACCTGCAGCAAGGAGCACGGCGGCCATCGAAGCACAACTACCAATGCAGATGGTCGCGATATTCGGACGAACATGCTGCATGGTATCATAAATGGCAAGCCCTGCCGACACGTAACCGCCCGGGCTGTTAATATACAGCGTGATATCCTTTTCCGGATTCTCGTATTCTAGGAAAATCAACTGGGCCATGACATTATTTGCCACTTCGTCGTTAATCGGAGTGCCCAAAAAAATGATACGTTCCTTGAGAAGTCTGGAATAGATATCGTAAGCGCGTTCGCCGCGCCCGGTAGTTTCAATGACGGTAGGGATGAGCATTTATTCCTCTTATTACTTTGTTTCTTCAGCAGCCGGACGGATACCGACGATGAAGTCAGCGGCCATCTGGAAGCGAAGTTCGTCGCGCAGCTGGTTGATACGGCCAGACTGACGGAAGTGGTTCTTCAAGTTTTCGAATTCCACGTGGTAAGCGTTAGCCATCTGCTGGAGGCGTTCGTCAACGAGAGCCTGCGTCGGCTTGATCTTTTCCTTCGTGGCAACGAATTCGAGAATGCGGTGCTTCTTGATTTCGCGGACTGCTTCGCCGGAGAGTTCATTTATCTGTTCTTCGGTCGGTTCCACAACGTCCTTTTCGCTCTGGGCATTGCGGTTGAGCGTCCACTTGATGAGGTCGTAAATACGAGCCTTCGGCACTTCGAACGGGTTAGCTTCGATGAGCTTGTCGATAGCTTCGTTGATGGACTTGTTCTTTGCAGCGTCCTTCTTCTGGGCAGCGAGGCTTTCAGCGAGGTTGTTTCTCAAATCAGCTTCGTCCTTCACGCCAATCTGCTTGCAGAATTCTTCGTCCAAAGTCGGCGGAACGATTTCGCGAACGTCCTTGATTTCGACGTTGAACTGAGCGGTCTTGCCGCGGTAGCGTTCGTCCTTGTGGTCATCCGGATACTTGAAGTTGATTTCCTTCTTGTCGCCGGCCTTAGAACCCATGAGGCCTTCGTCGAATCCCGGAGAAGCGGATTCACCGAGGAGAGAACGGAATTCCTTGTTTTCCGGAAGTTCCTGCTTTTCACCGTCGATAACAACTTCGATATAGTCACCAACAACAACGTCACCCTTCTTGGCTTCGCGGTCAACGTGTTCGTCCTTGCTCCACATCTGCATGAGGCGGTCGAATTCAGCCTGGACTTCTTCTTCGTGAACGGCAGTAGCCGGAACGGTGATACCCGTGTCTGCGTAACCCTTGATATCGATTTCCGGATCAACTTCGACTTCGACCTTCAGTGTGATGTCGCTCTTTTCGTCGTCGTTGAATTCCTTCACGACCATCTTGCCAACCGGAATGATATTTGCGCCCTTGAGCGTTTCCTGAACGATAGAGTTCACGATATCATCGACAGCTTCGTGACGGATGGAAGGTCCGAACTGCTTCAAGATCATGGACTTCGGCACTTGACCCTGGCGGAAGCCCTTCAAGGCGACCTGCTTCTTGTACTGAGAAAGCTTCTTTTCGAACGGAACCTTGAGATCACCCTGCGGGATTGTAATTTCAAGGGTGCGCACGGTTGCGCTTGTTTCTTTGATTTCAGCGGACATATAGACTCCGGTATACGGTTGTTAAAAAGGTGATAAAAAAAGAACTGCGAGGGGTGGGAGTCGAACCCACACACCGAAGTACCAGATCCTAAGTCTGGCGCGTCTGCCAATTCCGCCACTCTCGCGATTTCAAGACCAAAGATACAAAAAATTGCAAAAAGTTATTCTGTTTTTTTCCGTAAATAGCCTTTTGCAACAGCCAAGAATCACCTTTTTTCTATAACACCGTAAAAACGGGACGGGTAACGCTTCGGAATAAGGCCCAGCTTGTTGAGCACGCGGAACGGGAGCATTAGGAGGAATCCGAGCGGCCCCGTAAAGCAGTTGCGTAAAAGCTTGATGCCCGCCCCCGGGAACAAGTAGTCGCCCATCGTAAGGCTATACTCCACACCGAGGCCATCCAAAAGCAGCTTCATTTCATCGTACGAAAAATGCGACAGGTGGTCCGATACTGCGATATGCGCATACGTGAGTCCGCTTTCAAACAAAGTGTCAAAATCGTTCGTGCACGGGAGCGAAAAAAGCACACGCTTTTTTGCCGCCCCGATTGCAGCCTTCAAGAACTCCACCGGATGCGGAACATGTTCCAAAACCTCAATCATCATGACCGTATCGGCCAGATTTTCCTGAAGTGGCTCACCCGGTTCAAGCAATTTTGTCTTGAGCCCATTCTTGTCGGCAACAGCAAGCGATTCTTCGTTGATATCGGCAACCGTCGTATCAAAGCCAGCCTTCTTCAATTCGAGCGAGTAAGCGCCTCTGCCACCACCGAGATCGAGCACCGTTTCCCCGCGAACCTCGCGGAGCAAAAACTCGACCAGCGGCTTGTGAGCCTCCCCCGGCATAGCCGGCGGACCCGGAACGAAGAAAGAACTTTGACCTTGCAATTTACCCATGGCTGGAAATATAGTAACTAAGTTCTTTTTTATCTTTACATCAATGTTTCAGGCGTTCCGCAATATCAAAATCGGCGTATTTATCGCGTTCGTGAATCTCCTTATCCAAGGAATTTCATTTTTTGTACAGAATTTCATTGCACGGAACCTCGGAACCGCCTCCTACGGGCACTTTGGACTCCTCCAGACCGACTATTCGATTTTCTGCGCCATCGCCGACTTCGGCATGACCACCCTCATCCTCGCTTTTTTTGCAGGACGCGCCACAAAAGGGACGCTTTTCAGGAGCATCCTGCAACTGCGGCTTTTTTCAGCCGTGGCAGCAGCTCTCCTCATGATCGCATTCGCGTTCTCGTTCCGCTACAACCATCCGATTTTTTACGGCGAACTGATTTTCACATTTGGGCTCGTGTTCCAGCATGCATTTTTCGACTGGTACTTCATCTGCGGAAAATTCTGGAAACGCCTCTTTGTCTCGAAACTCCTGCACACGATTTCGTATTCCGTGGTCATGGGCATCACACTGCTCTACTTCAAAGCAGAACGCATTGAACTGATTGCGCTTGCAATGGTCCTTGCCGCCCTCCCCGCATTCTTCTACGGCGTCACGCAGGCGTTCCACGCGCACCTCCTGAAAATCACGCGCCGTACGTTCCGCTTTATCGCACTCATGGTCAAAGCGGGCATTCCGTATGCCATTTCGAGTTTTGCCGCATTCGCCTACTTGCCCATCGGGCTTTATGTCGCCGACAAGTTCGCCAGTGCCGAATTCCTCGGCTGCTACAATTTCGGGCACAAGATTCTCGTGCTCTGCTCGGGCATCATGGTGCACTTCATCTCGTCAAACCTCATCACACTCCACGCCTCGCACGACAAAGACCTTCACCTCAAAGACATCGCGGTATTCACGCTGTTCATCGCAATTTGCTCTTCGCCCCTGTGGCTACTTCCATCGTGGATTTTAAAGATTCTCTTCTTTGCCGCCCCGTGGACCGAAACTACGCTACAAACAAGCGCAAGTATTTTACAGATACTTTCGTTCTCGCTCATTTTCCAGGCTGCACGTACCACGCTCATCTCGACACTCCTCAAGGAACATGCCACACGCGCCTACGCCATCATGGTGAGCATCGGCGGAGCTTCGAACGTCATCGCCTGCGGCCTTGCCGGAATGTATCTCGAAAATGCAATGATTCCGCTATTCGCCCTCACAGGCGATCTTGTGATTACCGCAATCTTGTTCGGGTATTTTATCCGCAACAGCAGAATCCGCTGGTAAGGCAAGCATCAGGCCTAGCCAAACAACGGCAACAAAAATTCATAAATACAGTAGCCTAAAGCAACGATAAATAACAATATCACAAAATGCCGCCAATTGAGCAGCATAGACAATAGGTCTGTCAAAACATCTATAAAAAAGCTCATAAGCTCTACGTTCTGCTTACCGCTACTTCACATTCAGTGCTTGTCGATTTTGTGTCTACCTCGTTACCCACAACATCAGGGTCTGCCGGCAAAATAGTGCGGCCGCTGCTGACAGTACAGACAAAGAAAAAGAACGACATCCACACCCAATACATACTTTGTTTATAACCGGTCGTAAAGTTCCACAGGATAATCCACATCATGAACGTTGCCGAGAGCAACAGCATAAACGGATTTTTCGCCACAGCCATCTTGTGGTAACAGAACGTAAAGAGCACGCCAAAGAAGAACGGCAACAAGAATATTCCGGGCAGCCCAAAATCCTTGTAGGCGTCCCACAAATAAGGAATCGTGTTGAGGCCCGGGTAT
This sequence comes from Fibrobacter sp. UWB11, assembly GCF_900143015.1. Lineage (NCBI taxonomy): Bacteria > Pseudomonadati > Fibrobacterota > Fibrobacteria > Fibrobacterales > Fibrobacteraceae > Fibrobacter > Fibrobacter sp. UWB11. The sequence goes on from NZ_FSRT01000002.1 coordinate 793,908, forward strand.
TTCACGATACTCTCGTTAAACGGAGTATCCCATCCAAAGCTCTGCTGCAAGCCATCGCCAATGTGCATCAAGTGTGTCACGCCAAAGAACGCATCGATACCGTACGTCCAATCATGTTCAGGGATATCGCTCATGCGGTTGAACGCGTAATCCAGATTCCAGTAGTTGTTCGCCACATACTTGTACGGGAGCAGCGCCACTTCCTTTGCAATCTTGCTATCGGTAATGTCGGAGTTCCCATATTGCCCCTTGAGCGATGCAACCCCCACAAAAAAGATGACAACAAATACAGTCACCACCGCAAGCGAGCGCCACGAAAACCGCCCGCGCAAGTAGTTGAACAAAATCATGAACATGCCAAGGCAGAGCATGTTGATACCGCGGCTCGGGTACGTCGCAAACGAAAGAAGAATTGTGAACAGCACCATAAAGCGCGACGCGTAGCGTACCCAGCGCACCGGGTTCATGGACTTGAACGACGCCACTGCAAAAAGCCCGACCACCATCGCACCCGACGTAAAGAAGTCTGCGTACTTGAGCACGTCGTTATCCTTACCCGTGAGCCACTGCGACGGATTATCCGTCAATAGCACAAGGTTCCCGGTCACAGAAATCACGCCAAGCACACCCACAAAGAAATATGCGAACGCCGAAAAACTCAAGAAGAAATGACAGACCCAATTGTACTCGCCGTGAACTTCAAGCTTTTTCTGCAACGGAGGTCCACCAGCCGATTTCCACGCGAAATCCGTCACATAGCAACCGACCAAAAAGCAGAACATGCCGCCGCCCCACACGAGCCACGTCGAATAATAGAAATCCGACATCATCGGCAGGAACTGTAAATACGAGACGCCAAGCATCACCATCTGCACCAAGAAGTACAGAGTCGACGGACGGAAAAAATCTTCCTTGAAAATGGAGATAAGCACCAGGGCAACGATGGCAAGCGCAAACATCACGCTCGACTCTGGATAAGCAAACAGCATCTCCATCATGCCCAGACGCTCCAAAAACTATTTATGCCAAAAGCAGACTTTCTTGACGAAAAAATCCCACTCGGCTGCAGTACGGCCATTCGTGCGACTTTCCGAACGCATGTATTCGACAAAGTTACAGAGAAGCGTTGCCAAGAAAAACGAGAAGAACACCGTGAACACAAGGATAAGCCCGCGCTTCGGAGAAATCTTCTTGTCGTTTTCCCAAGGCGGTTCAAGCACATGCAAGTTCGTGAGCATCTTTGCTTCTTCCAAGCGCATCTGCTCGCTCTGCTGGCGCAGCACCTTGTACATTGCTTCCTGAATGCGAATTTCCGCTTCGCGTCTCAGGTATTCCGAATAAAGTTCCGGAGATCTCTTGAGTTCCAAAAGACCGATGTTGCTGTGCTTACCCTTGAGCGCTCCGCCAAGAGCAGAATTCACACCCTTGGAACGCTTCAAAAGTTCCTGGTAACGCTTGCTGTTTTCGCCGCGGTCGAGCTTTTCAAAATTCATCTCAATGCCGACTTCTTCGCGCATGGCCTGCAATTCGCTCAAGTACTTGATCGTAGCCTCGAGTTGCACACTCGGTTCATAAACATTGTTCTTCACCTGGAAATCGACAAAATTGGCAATTAAGGAGTCAAGCACGTGTTCGCAAGAATCCAACCTTGACTGGAAATATTCCCTAGACTGGCGGGCCTGCTTCGTCTTGAACGCATTGAATGCCGAATCAGCCTTTACGAGCATAAAGTTCACGACATCGACCGCAAGCTTTGCATCCGTGTCCTTAAAATAGATGGAAAGCATGTCTTCCTTGTTCATCTCAAGGCCAAAGTTCTTGCGGAACTCCTTCAGCAAGTCAGCATGGAACTTACTCTTGAACTTGTAGTGTTTCGCAAGGTCATACTTCGCAATCACCTGGTCGTGCAATTCCCATGAATTGAGAATCGTCCACACGGCGTTCACATCTTCGTTATCCATAGATAAACCGAGAAGCGAACTCATACCCGAACCACCCATAAGCCCGCTAAGCGCACCCGCCATAGGCTGCGTCGATGCAGGAGGCGTCACAATTGCCGAAGCAGCATACTTAGGTTTCACGACCCACATGACCATGACAAAAGCGACAATGGTCGGGATAAGTACAAACGCAGCAACAAACTTGAAATGCTTCAAGTCGTTATTCAGAATCCGCAAGCAGATTTCAACAAAACCGATAGAATCTTGCTTTTCCATAAATTACTTGTTGTAGGTGACGTAAATGATGAATGCAGACGAAATCACGCTCAAGAGAGATGCCATGAACAACGTAAAGTCCTTGAACGATTCGTAATGGCTCTTGGGAATTTCGATATAGTCTCCCGGCAAAATCGGGTCAGTCGCTACGTTAACCGAAATAGCCTTGGGCTTTTCACCACGCCAAACCTTGACCTGGTCCCACGAACCTGTATTTGTATTGACACCGCCCGAAGCAATGTAATCAATCGCATGCCATGTCGGGTTGTAAGCGTAACGCCCGATATAGTTCACGGCACCACCGATATACACGAAAAGTTCCTTCACAAAAAACTCGACTTCCGTATTCGGCGCGACCGTAGTCGTCTTCATGTCGGCAAGCGTAATCCAGCGCGGTTCCTTATCCGGTTCACGCACGCACACTGCCTTGTAGCCGTAATTATGCATCCTGTTTGCACCGGCAAGGTCAAAGTAATCCGCAAGGGTCCTTTCCGGGCTATAAGCAACACTAGTCCTGTACCCAGGGAACATCAAGCTCACGTTATCGCCCATCGGAACAAAAGGAATAAACACCTTGTCGCCCTGTTCCAGCATAATGTCATTGTTAAAGTCGCCATTCGTGGTCATCGCGGTATAATCCACATGAATCGTATCCTTGCCGCGAATCACCTGGACATCCTGGGTATTTGCATTCGGGAGCGGATTTCCGATAGAGCGGATGAACAAACTAAGCCTTGTCTGGGGTTCCACAATATGCTGGCCAACAAGCCCTACAGCGCCCATAGCGTTCACGCGGAACTTCTTGAGGGCTGCAAGCTGGACAAAGCAATATTCGCGCTTGTAGCGCTTGGAAACAAGGTCCAAAATAAGCTTCTGCGCCTCGCCGAATGTCTTTCCGCCCACATTGACGGCACCACATTCTTCGATAGCCACGCTTCCATCCGGGTATATCTGGATAGAAAGATACTTGTCCTCGAGCATCAGGTCCAGAAAGTCGCCAGGACCAAGCACATAGCTAGAGTCCACCGCCATTTCGGCGTACATCGGAGTCAGGGATGCTGCACCACGTGTAGATGAACCTTCACCAAGAACGAGACTTCTTGCAGACGCAGAATTTCCGAACATGGAATCAGAAGCGAATGCACACACACACGCCAAAAACAGATAGACAAAAAAAGAACGCATAGGTAGTATAATAATACAAAAAAAAAGGGCACTCAGCATTAACCGAGTCCCTTTTTAAAAGCGGTTGACCGTTTTTGATCTTAGTTAGCGGACTTGCCTTCGCCTTCGACCATGTCAACAGCAGCGTCAGCCTTAGCAGCCGGAGCAGCCTTCTTGGCCTTTGCAACGATTTCGTCTTCGACGAGACCGATCAAAGCCATTTCAGCAGCGTCACCAGCGCGGTTCGGGCCGAGCTTCAGCACGCGAGTGTAACCACCGTTGCGGTTAGCATAACGCGGACCGATCGTGTTGAACAAATCCTGGAGAACCTTCGGGTCCATAATGAAGCGAGCAGCTTCACGACGTGCAGAAAGGTCACCCTTCTTTGCGTAGGTAATCATGCGTTCGACAGCACCACGGACAAGCTTAGCCTTGTGGAGAGTGGTACGCACATAGCGCTTGTTCTGATCCGATTCCATGCCCTTACCGATGATGGAAGTAGTGAGGGCGCGGAGGATGGCACGCTTGTGTTGGGCGTTAACACCCAGTTTCTTGTTTTTTACACCGTGTCTCATGTTTAATCCTTCAAGTAATCATCGACGTCCATGCCAAACGAAAGGCCCATCGACGTCAACACCTCGTTAAGTTCAACCAAGGACTTCCTACCGAAGTTCTTGTATTTGAGCATATCGTTTTCCTTGTTGCGAACAAGCTCGCCAATAGTATGGATATTTGCCATACGGAGGCAGTTGCTGGAGCGAACGGAAAGTTCCAGATCGTCCACGCGCATACGGAGGAGGTTAGCGATACGCTGACGTTCTTCATCCATTTCGAGTTCTTCAGGAGATTCGAGATCGCCTTCGAAGTTGATGAAGATTTCCAAGTGATCCACAAGAAGCTTTGCAGCATATGCAAGAGCGTCTTCCGGGTCAATGGAACCGTCTGTTGTAATTTCAAGTTCCAGACGGTTGTAGTCCGTCTTCTGACCAACGCGGGTATCGCTGATGTGCATTGCGACTTTCTGAACCGGGTTGAAGTTCGCATCCATGGCGATAACGCCAATCGGAGCGTCCTTATCCTTGAGTTCGTCGGCAACAACATAACCACGACCGCAGGAGATCTTCACGTCCATCGACAACGAAGCGTTACCGTTCAATGTCGCAATGTGAACATCCGGAGTCAGGATAGTGACATTTGGATTGTCCATAAAGTCCTTGGCCGTGACTTCGCCATCACCGGACATGTCCAGGTGAAGGGTTTCGTCGTGATCAGACAGGAGCTTTACACGGATGCTCTTGAGGTTGAGGATAATGTCAGTGACATCTTCCTTCACACCCGGAATCGTCGAAAATTCCTTGTCAACGCCTTCGATTTTCACGGAGACAATAGCCGCACCCTGCAGAGAGGAGAGGAGAACGCGACGGAGAGCGTTACCGAGGGTGATACCCCAGCCACGTTCCAAGGCTTCTACGACAAACTTGGCGTAGCGGCCATCTTCGCCGGTTTCCACTTTCTGGAAGCTGCGCGGCATCTGAAGTGATTTCCACATCATTGGCGATACCTCTTTGGATTAAATTCTTCTCTTCTTTTTAGGACGGCAACCATTGTGCGGGATGCCCGTCACGTCTCGAATAGAGAGAACTTCGAGGCCCGCATTCTTGAGAGCGCGGACGGCAGATTCACGGCCGCCACCAGCACCCTTAACGCGAACGTCCACCTTGCGCATGCCGAGATCGAATGCCTTGTGGGCAGCGGTTTCAGCGGCAAGCTGGGCTGCAAACGGCGTGCTCTTGCGGGAGCCCTTGAAACCGGAGTTACCCGGAGAACCCCAAGCGACCACGTTGCCGCGAGCGTCGGTGATAGAAACGATTGTATTGTTGAAGGAAGCGAACACGCAGGCGATACCCTGGATGTCAATGCGCTTCTTGCCCTTCTTAACCTTGACTTCTTCAGCAGCAGCCGGAGCTTCAGCAGCGGCAGCAGCAGTTTCCTTGATTTCTTCTTCAGCCACGATGATACTCCTTACTTCTTCTTGTTAGCCACAGTCTTCTTGGGGCCCTTACGTGTGCGGGCGTTGGTGCGGGAACGCTGACCGCGGACCGGGAGGCCCTTGCGGTGGCGGATGCCGCGATAGCAGCCAATATCCTGCAAACGCTTGATGTTCAAGGTAACTTCTGCGCGGAGCTGACCTTCCACAGAGTATTCATCTTCCAAAAGATGACGAATCTTACCTTGTTCTTCTTCAGTCAGGTCGTCACACTTCTTGTTCTTGTCAATGCCCAGCTGAGCACAGACCTTGTTAGCGGTGAACAGACCGACACCATAGATTGCCGTCAGACCGTATTCAACAGTCTTGTTTTTCGGTAAATCGACACCAGCGATACGTGCCATACGATCTCCTTATCCCTGCTTCTGCTTGTGACGGGGGTTCTTCGAACAGATGATGCGCAATACACCCTTGCGACGGATGATCTTGCAGTTTTCACATCTGGGTTTGATGGAGGCTTTGATTTTCATAGGTTTGACCTTCTTTTGTAATACCTATTACTTGTAACGGTAAGTAATTCGCCCGCGATTTAAATCGTACGGGGAAATCTCGACCAACACTTTGTCGTCCGGCAAAATTCTAATAAAATGCCGGCGCATTTTTCCTGAAACATGGGCCAGGATTTCGTGACCATTTCCAAGTTGAACACGGAAGAAAGCGTTGGGAAGAGCTTCCAACACAACGCCTTCTACTTGTATACCTTCTTCTTTAGCCACTAGGATGCCATCCTGCCGCGAATGCGGCCACGTTTCAAGAAACCTTCATAGTTTTTGGTATGCAACTGGGCTTCGAGCTGACGAAGAGTATCCAGAGCAACACCTACCACGATTAGGACCGAGGTACCCCCAATATAGAAACTCATATTGAGAGCGTCTTTCAAGTGCAGGGGAACAACGCTGATTAAAGCGAGGTAGAGGGACCCTGGCAATGAAATTCTGGTCAAAACATGGTCAATGTATTCTGCTGTCTGCTTACCCGGACGGACTCCCGGAATAAACCCACCAGACCTCTTGAGATTTTCGGCAATGTCGTTCGGGTTGTACTGGATTGCCGTGTAGAAGTAGGTGAAGAATATGATGAGGAGTGCATCTACTACGCTGTAGGAGATGTGACCCGGAATAAATGCAGAAGCAAAAGCCTGCATCGCAGATACGTTCGGGAACCAAGATGCAACCATTGCTGGAATGAACATGATGCAGCTTGCGAAGATCACGGGAATCACGTTAGCGGTGTTCACCTTGAAAGGCAAATAGCTAGCCTGACCACCCAAGACCTTGTTTCCGACGGTCCTGCGAGGACTTTGGAGTGGAATGCGACGGGTCGCCTGCTCGACGAAAACGATAAACCCGACAATCACAACCACGATGGCCAAGATAAAGACCTCGATCGCAAGGGGCTGGATGCCTTCGCTAAACATTTCCCATTCGGCTAAGATGGCTCTCGGAAGGCCACCGACGATACCGGCGAAAATTATAAGAGAAATACCGTTACCCACACCGTGCGAGGTAATCTGCTCGCCAAGGTACATCAAGAAGATGGTACCTACGGTGAAGGTTAACGTAGCAAGGAGACGAAAGCCGAAATTACCGAGTCCGGACGAGAAGTTATCGGAGAGAACCGAGATTCCCGTACCAGCGGCTGTCGTCACCTTGAGGTTAGAAAGCCACATAGAAATGCCCCATCCCTGCAAGGCAGAAAGAACTACCGTGAAGTATCGGGTATACTGATTCAGCTTTGCGCGACCTTCCTGACCCTCTTTCTGGAGCATCTGGATGGCAGGAATCACCGAACCCATTAACTGGATGATGATGCTTGCGCTGATGTACGGCATGATACCGAGGGCAAATACAGTTGCTTTCGCAAATGCACCGCCGGTAAACGAGTCGTACAGGCCAAACAAGTTATTCGAATTTTTGAAGTATTCTGCGAGAACCGCAGCGTTTACTCCGGGGATGGAGATGTGAGCGCCAATACGGTAGACGATCAGGAGACCGAGCGTGAAGAGAATCTTCTTGCGCAGATCCGGAATCTTAAACGCATTGACGAACGCATCGATGGCTTTCTTGAGTGCTTCCATTAGATGATCTCAACTTTGCCGCCAGCAGCTTCAATAGCAGACTTTGCCTTTTCGCTGATAGCGTTAACCTTTACGTTGATAGCCTTGTCGATAGAACCAAAAGCGAGGACCTTGACCGGCAGTTCGACGCTCTTGATGAAGCCGAGGTCGAAAAGGACCTTGGCGTCAAATTCAACAGCGCTGACAGCGGCGAGCTTCTTCAGGTTCACGATCTGGAATTCAACACCAGCGTGCTTGAAGCCGCGCTTCGGGATACGACGGTGAATCGGCATCTGGCCGCCTTCGAAAGCGACGCGACCGGCCTTAGCGCTCTTACGAGCACCAGCACCCTTCTGACCACGACCGGCAGTAGTGCCCCAGCCAGAGCCCGGACCACGACCAATGCGCTTGCGGCTCTTGCCCTTGGCAGCCTTGCCAGGATTGAGAGTATTGAGTTCCATCTTAGATCTCCTCGACCTTGACCATGTCCTTCACGGCATTGATCATGCCAGCGATGGACGGAGTCAGATTGTGTTCAACAGTTTGTCCGATCTTGCGGAGGCCGAGTGCAGCCACGTTAGCGCGGTGCACCGGAAGGCGACGGACGATACCCTTGATCAAAGTAATACGAACTTTCTTCATTAGGTATTACTCCTTAGGCTTCAAAACCACGCAACTTGGCGCAGTCCTGTTTGTTCTTCTGAGAAAGCAGGCCTTCCAAGCAAGCACTTACGACAGTGCTCGGATTAGAAGAACCGTGAATCTTCGTGAGGATGTTGCGGACACCGGCGAGTTCGAGAACAGCACGGGCAGCAGCACCGGCGATAACACCAGTACCCGGAGCAGCCGGCATGAGGAGGATGCGGGTAGAACCGCTCTTCACTTCGATGTCGTGCGGGATAGTGCCATCAAGGAGCTGGACTTCCACGATGTTTCTCTGAGCGGCTTCGGTACCCTTACGGATAGCTTCGGAAACTTCCTTAGCCTTGCCGAGACCGACACCGACCTTGCCGTTCTTGTTGCCAACGACAACGAGAGCGGAGAAGGACATGCGACGGCCGCCCTTAACGGTCTTAGCGCAACGGTTGATGTGTACAACCTTGTCTTCAAATTCAGAAACTTGAGCTTCGCGTTCCAAAGTGTACCTCACTAGAATTTGAGTCCGCCTTCACGAGCTCCCTCAGCGAGAGCCTGAACGCGACCGTGATAGATGTAACCGCCGCGGTCAAAGACCACGGATTCAACGCCCTTGGACTTGGCGACTTCAGCAATCTGGAGACCGAGCTGCTTAGCCTGTTCGGTCTTCGTCATTTCACCAAACTTGCCCTGGAATTCCTTGGAAGCTGTAGTGACCTGAGCGACAGACTTGTTGTTTTCGTCATCAAAAATCTGGGCGACCATGTGAGACAAGGAACGGCGAACAGCCAAACGAGGGCATTCTGCAGTTCCGACAACAGACTTACGTACGCGTTCGTGGCGTGCGATTCTGGACTGGATTCTTTTTTTAGCAATTGCAGTCATAGTTTACCCTTATTTACCTGTCTTCTTACCTTGCTTGCGACGGACAATTTCGCCAGCGTACTTGATGCCCTTGCCCTTATACGGTTCAGGCTTGCGGTACTTGCGAATTTCTGCTGCAGCTTGGCCGACCTTCTGCTTGTCGATGCCGGAGATCGTAATCTTCAGCGGATCAACAGCCTTCAGTTCAACGCCTTCCGGAGCCTTGAAGATCACCGGATGAGAGAAACCGAGGACGAGGTTCAAATCCTTACCCTTCTGTTCTACGCGGTAGCCCACGCCAACGATTTCGAGAGTCTTCTGGAAACCCTTGGTGACGCCTTCGACCATGTTATTGACGAGAGCGCGAGTGGTGCCGTGCATAGCGCGGGTGAACTTTTCATCGTTCGGGCGGGTGAAGGAGAGCTTATCGCCATCGAGATTGATGGAAATGAGTTCGTGAACGTTAGTTTCGAGCTTACCCTTCGGGCCTTCAACCTTGATGTTCTGACCATTGACGGCGACTTTAACGCCAGCCGGGATAGTGATAATAGCTTTACCGATACGGGACATCTTTACCATACCTTTGCGATGACTTCGCCACCCACCTTCTGTTCGCGGGCTTCGTGGTCAGTCATGACACCTTTAGATGTGGAGATGATTGCATAGCCGAGGCCATTGCGAACGCGCGGAAGCTTGGCCACGTCAACGTAGTGACGAAGACCCGGCGTAGAAACGCGCTGGAGGCCCTGGATAGCGGATTCGCCCTTCGTGTAACGGAGGAGGACCTTGAGGATGCCCTGCTTACCGTCATCAACGACGACGAACTTTTTAATGAAACCTTTTTCCTGCAACACACGTGCAATATCACGCTTCAGATTGCTGGCAGGAATGTCCACCACGGGGAGCTTTGCCGTAGAGGCATTGCGGATACGGGTGAGCATATCGGCGATAGGATCTGTCATTGCCATGAGTATACTCTCCTTACCAAGACGACTTTGTGATACCGGGGATTTCGCCGGCGAGTGCCATTTCGCGGAAGCAAATACGGCAAAGGCCAAAGCGGCGCATAAAGGCGTGCGGCCTACCGCAACGCTTGCAACGGTTGTACCCACGAACGGTATACTTCGGAGTACGCTTGCATTTTTCAATCATTCTTCTGCTTGCCATGGTATTACCTTACTTCCTGAAGGGGAGTCCAAGTTCTTCGAGAAGGGCGCGACCTTCATCGTCCGTCTTAGCGGAGGTGACGAAGGAGATGTCCATACCGAAAGTACGGGAAATCTTGTCGATATCGATTTCAACGAAGATCGTCTGTTCCTTGATGCCGAGGGTGAAGTTACCCATGCCATCAAAGCCACGGCGTGCGAGACCACGGAAGTCACGGACACGCGGAAGGTCGATGTTGATGAAACGATAGAGGAAGTCCCACATGTTGTCGCCATGAAGGGTGACCTTAGCACCGATGCCGATACCTTCACGGAGGTGGAAGTTAGCGACAGCCTTCTTAGCGTTAGTGACAATAGCCTTCTGACCGGTGATAGCAGTGAGAGTGTCAGCAGCTTCGTCGAGAATCTTGCGGTTCTGGGAAGCGGCGCCCACGCCCATGTTGAGCACGATCTTTTCGAGACGCGGAATCTGCATCACGTTCTTGTAGGCAAACTTTTGCTGCAAGGCCGGAACGACCTTTTCGAGATAGAATTGCTTCATCTGGTTCATTACGTTACCTTACACAGCCTTTCCAGTTTTAACACTGGTACGAACGCCCTTCTTACCCTTTTCGCGAACGATGCGGGTACGAACGGGAGTGTTGCCTTCGAGAAGCATCACGTTGGAAATGTGAATCGGCATTTCCTTTTCAACGATGCCACCAGTCTGATTGGTCTGGGACGGCTTTTCGTGACGCTTGCGGACGTTAACACCCGAAACGGTCACCTTGTCGCCCTTGACACTGATCACGGTGCCGGTCTTTTTATTAGCACCGGAAATCACCTTGACGATATCATTCTTCTTGATGTTAGCCATTAGAGAACCTCAGGTGCGAGGGAGATGATCTTCATGTACTTCTTGTCACGGAGCTCACGAGCCACCGGTCCAAAAATACGGGTTCCACGCGGTTCGCCATCCTTGTTGATGAGAACCACTGCGTTGTCGGAGAAACGAATGAACGTTCCGTCCGGACGTGCGATTTCTTTTGCTGTGCGGACGACAACGGCGTCGGCCACGGAACCCTTCTTCACCTTGCTCTGGGGGATAGCGTCCTTAACGGCTACCTTGATGACATCACCGATGCTAGCATAGCGACGGTTTGTGCCACCCAAAACACGGATGCAGGCGACTTCCTTGGCACCACTGTTATCGGCCACGACGAGTCTGGTTTCTTCTTGAATCATATTCGCCTTACTCCAGGAGTTTACTTCTTCTTTTCCACAATGCGGACGAGGCGCCAGCGCTTCGTTGCAGAGAGGGGACGAGTTTCCATGATTTCAACCAAGTCGCCTTCTTCGGCTTCATTCTTTTCATCGTGAGCCTTGAGCTTGCTGGTCGTAGTCATGATCTTGTTGTACATCGGGTGACGCTTGCGGTTTTCGACCACAACCGTAATCGTCTTGTCCATCTTGTCGGAAGAGACGATACCCTGCTTGACTTTACGAAGGTTTCTTTCCATTTCCTGCTCCTGCCGGCTTATGCCTTGGCCTTTTCGCTGAGGATGGTCTTGATTCTGGCGATGTCCTTGCGGGCAGCTTGAATCACAGAGGGTTTTTCCAAATTACCGAGCTTCGCAGTCATGCGGTAATTGAACAAATCGAGATTCAACTGAGCCAGTTTTTCCTTGAGCTGGTCAACGCCCAGTTCTTTCAATTCACGTGCTTTCATTAGATCTCCGATTCTTCGATGATTTTGCACTTAAGGGGGAGCTTCTGAATTGCGACATGGAGAGCTTCCATGGCAAGTTCACGTTCAACACCACCCATTTCAAAAAGGATGCGACCCGGGAGGATTACGGCTGCCCAGAATTCGACTGCGCCCTTACCCTTACCCATACGGGCTTCTGCAGGGTGACGGGTAATCGGCTTATCGGGGAAGACGCGGATCCAAACGCGGCCACCACGCTTGATCTTACGAGTCATGGCGATACGAGCAGCTTCGATCTGACGAGCGGTGAGCCAGCACTTTTCAAGAGCCTGGATACCGAATTCGCCAAAGGCGATATAGTTGCCACGAGAGGCGACGCCCTTCATGCGCCCTTTCATTTGCTTACGATGCAATGTTCTTTTCGGACTCAGCATAATTACTTCTCTCTCTTGTTGTCGTTCATGACGTCCTTACCAATCTTTTCACCGTGCATGATCCACACCTTGATACCGATGGCACCATAAACGGTCTTAGCGATGGCAGTTGCGTAGTCGATGTCAGCACGAAGAGTGTGCAGAGGCACGCGGCCTTCAGCATACTTTTCAACGCGTGCAATTTCAGCACCGCCGAGACGGCCACCGCACTGCACCTTGATTCCTTCAACGCCCATGCGCATAGCGGACTGGATAGCGCGCTTCATGGCACGGCGGAAAGAAATACGCTTTTCGAGCTGGCGAGCAATGTTTTCAGCCACGAGCTTGGCATCAGTTTCCGGACGCTTGATTTCGTGGACTGCAATATAGATTTCTTTACCGGTGAGGAACTGGAGTTCGCCCTTCAAACGTTCCAATTCTTCGCCCTTTTTACCGATAACGATACCCGGGCGAGCGGTATAGAGGTTAACGTTCACCTTCTTGACGGTACGTTCGATGCCGACCTTGGAAAGGGAGGCATGTTCGAAACGCTTCATCAAGTAGCGACGGAGCACGATATCTTCATAGAGAAGATCGGCAAACTTGTCTTCGGCATACCACTTGGATTCCCAACCGCGGATAACGCCAAGACGAAGACCATTAGGATGAGTTTTGTGACCCATTATTAATTCTCCTTGTCTGCGACAACGACGGTGATGTGGGAGAGCGGCTTTTCGATACGGAAAGCACGGCCCTGGGAACGCGGGTGAATACGCTTCATGATCGTACCACCATCAGCGGTGATGGTCTTGATCACGATTTCTTCGGCGGAAACCGGAGCGGCGGACTTCTGCTTCAAGTTAGCGACAGCGGACTTGAGAGCATTTTCAACCAGCGGAGCACCCTTGGTCTGCGTACGGAGGATGGAGAGCATCGCGAAGGCTTCGCTGACGGACTTGCCACGAACGAGGTCAACTACGCGACGGAGCTTGCGAACGCCGTAACGGACGTTTTTAACTTTAGCAACAGCTTGCATTATTTCTTGCCTCCAGCAGTTTCAGTCTTGCGGTGACCGCGGAAAGTACGGGTCAGAGCGAATTCGCCGAGCTTATGGCCAACCATGTTTTCGGTGACATAAACCGGAAGGAACTGCTTGCCGTTATAGACGGAGAAAGTGAGTCCGACCATATCCGGGACGATTGTGGAACGACGGGACCAGGTCTTGATAGCCTGTTTCTTGTCGGAACCGGCCATCGCCTGGGCCTTGCTGAGAACGTGGGAATCCACGAACGCACCTTTCTTAAGGGATCTAGACATGAATTAGGCCCTCTTCTGACGATGACGTACGATGAACTTATCAGTACGCTTGTTGTTACGAGTTTTAGCACCCTTAGAGTTCTTACCCCAAGGAGAGCACGGATGACGACCACCAGAGGTACGACCTTCACCACCACCAAGGGGGTGGTCGACCGGGTTCATAACGACACCACGGACGGCCGGGCGCTTGCCGAGCCAGCGAGAGCGGCCTGCAGAACCCGAGGATTCATTCATGTGATCGATATTGGAAACCTGACCAACGGTAGCGAGGCATTCTTCCGGGATGTAGCGAACTTCGCCACTCGGAAGCTTGACCTGGCAGAGCTTGCCGTCCTTGGCAACCAGTTCTGCACCGGCACCAGCGGAACGAGCAATCTGAGCACCCTTGCCCGGCTTCATTTCGATGTTGTGGATAATGGTGTTGAGCGGAATGTCGCGGAGAGGAATTGCGTTACCTACGCGGAATTCAGCACCTTCACCAGCTTTCAGCACATCGCCAACCTTGATTTCGGCCGGAGCGATGATGTATGCACGCTTGCCGTTTTCGTACTTGACGAGAGCGATGCGAGCTGTACGGTTCGGATCGTATTCGATTGTTTCGACAGTGCAGGAGAGACCGGCAAACTGACGCTTGAAGTCGATGATACGATACAGTTTCTTGTGACCACCACCACGACGACGGGAGGTAATTTCACCAGCATTGTTACGGCCGGAGCTGCGCTTGATACCTTCGGTAAGCGGCTTGTACGGCTTGGCAGCGGTGATTTCCTTGCGGTCACCAAGCTGCTTGTAACGCAGTGTCGGGGTAATCGGGCGATAAGATTTCAGACCCATGGTTATACTCCTTCAAACTCGGCAATCTTTTGCCCGGCCTTCAACGTGATGTAGGCCTTCTTCCAGTTCGGTTTCTTGCCAGCGACCATACGGACGCGCTTGATCTTGCCGCGGTTGATCAAAGTATTGACCTTAGCGACCTTGACGTCAAAGCGCTTTTCGATAGCGTACTTGATGTCTTCCTTGCTAGCGTCCAAGGCAACCTTGAATACGTACTTGTGCACGTCGTTACGCGGATTGACCATGTTCTTCATGGTTTCTTCGGTAACGTGCGGAGCAACGAGGATTTCACGAATTTCTTTCATTAGCGGCCTCCTTCAAGTTCTGCAAGAGCAGCCTGAGAGATGACAACGTTATTTGCGCGAACAACATCGTAAGTGTTGACGTCAGCTACGCGAGCGCAGCGGCACCAAGGAATGTTGTTGGAAGAAAGATAAAGGTTCTGATCCTTTTCGCTAACGATGAAGAGGACGTTACGCTGTTCGATACCAGACTTGGAAAGAACTGCGAGGAGATCCTTAGTCTTCGGAGCGGCGAAGCTGAGAGCTTCGAACACGGAGACCTTACCTTCGCTTGCCTTGGAGGCGAGAGCGGAGTGGAATGCGATCTTCTTGACCTTCTTGTTAACCTTTTCGAAGTAGTCATGAGACTTCGGACCGTGAGCCTTGGCACCACGAACCCAAACTGCAGAGGTGTTCTGGCCGGAACGAGCGCGACCCGTACCCTTCTGCTTCCACGGCTTCTGGCCACCGCCGCTGACTTCGCCCTTGGACTTAGTCTGAGCAGTACCCTGACGGTTGTTGTTCAGGATAGCCTTGATGTGGAGGTACATGCAGACCTTGTTGACTTCCTGGTCGAAGAGAGCCGGGAGCTGGATATCATTCTTAAAATCGCCAGTAGCGGCGAAAAGCTTTGCACTAGCCATTAGTCTTTCCTCACCACGATAATGCTGTTCTTCGGGCCCGGGACAGCGCCACGGACGAAGATCAGGTTGCGGTCGCCATCAACTTTGACGACCTGGAGGTGCTTCACGGTCACTTTCTTGTTGCCGTATTGACCAGCCATACGCTTACCCGGGAAAACACGACCCGGATAGGAGTGAGCGGACGTACCACCCGGTTCGCGCATATTGTGCGTACCATGGGAACGAGGACCGCTATGGAAACCGTGGCGCTTGATAGTGCCAGAGAAACCATGACCCTTGGAGATGCCAGAGACGTTCACAGTCTTTGCATCAGCGAAGTCGGCAGCGCCGAATTCCTTGCCAACCGGCCAGGATTCGAGATCAGCGACATCAAATTCAGCGAGGTGTTCACGAACAGCCACGTCAGCCTTCTTGAAATGGCCGACTTCTGCCTTATTGGCGCGCTGTTCCTTCTTGAGACCAAAGCCGATCTGGACAGCAGTGTAGCCGTCCTTCTCTTCTGTCTTATGGCAAACGACCACGCACGGACCGGCTTCGAGAACCGTGACAGGGACGCATTCGCCCTGTTCCGTGAACACTTGGGTCATTCCCAATTTCTTTGCGAGAATACCGTTCATTGTTATTAGACCTTAATTTCGACTTCAACGCCTGCCGGCAAGTCAAGTTTCATGAGGGAATCTACAGTTTGCGGCGTAGCATCAAGGATGTCGATAAGACGCTTGTGCGTACGGGATTCGAACTGTTCACGAGAAGTCTTGTCAATATGCGGAGAGCGGAGCACCGTATACTTCTGGATCTTCGTCGGGAGAGGGATGGGGCCTGCAATACGAGCCCCAGTGTTCTTAGCTGTATTCACGATATCTTGAGCGGAGCGGTCGATCATACGATGATCGAAGCTCTTCAAGCGAATACGGATGCGTTCACCAGCCATGATTATTCCTTACTTGATGATTTCGGTAACAGAGCCAGCACCAACAGTACGTCCACCTTCGCGGATAGCGAAGCGGAGCTGCTTTTCCATGGCGATCGGAGCGATGAGGTTCACGTGAATCGTGACGGTATCACCCGGGGTAACCATTTCGACGCCTTCCGGGAGCTGAATCGTGCCGGTAACGTCGGTGGTGCGGAAGTAGAACTGAGGACGGTAGCCGTTCATGAACGGCGTGTGGCGGCCACCTTCGTCCTTCGTGAGAACGTAGATTTCAGCCTTGAATTCGGTGTGCGGAGTAACGGACTTCGGAGCGGCGAGAACCATGCCACGGACGATGTCCTTCTTTTCAGCGCCACGGAGCAAGAGACCAACGTTGTCGCCGGCCTGAGCGTCGTCGAGGAGCTTACGGAACATTTCAACACCGGTGATGACGTATTCGGTGGTTTCACCGAGACCGATACGTTCGACCTTGTCGTTCAAGCGAACGACACCGCGTTCGATACGGCCAGTAGCGACAGTGCCGCGGCCAGTAATCGTGAACACGTCTTCGATCGGCATGAGGAACGGCTTGTCGGTATCGCGCTGCGGGAGCGGGATGTATTCGTCGCAAGCGTTCATGAGTTCCATGACCTTGTCCTGGTATTCCGGATCGCCTTCGAGGGCCTTGAGTGCGGAACCACGGATAATCGGCGTGTTGTCGCCGTCAAAGTCGTACTTAGACAGAAGTTCGCGGACTTCCATTTCGACGAGGTCGAGAATTTCGGCATCGTCAACCATGTCGCACTTGTTCATGAACACGACGATCTTCGGCACGCCAACCTGGTGAGCGAGAAGGATGTGTTCGCGAGTCTGCGGCATCGGGCCGTCAGTAGCAGCAACGACGAGGATAGCGCCGTCCATCTGAGCAGCACCAGTCACCATGTTCTTCACATAGTCAGCATGCCCCGGGCAGTCGACGTGTGCGTAGTGACGGTTAGCAGTGGTGTATTCCACGTGGGAGGTGTTAATCGTGATACCACGAGCCTTTTCTTCCGGAGCGTTGTCGATTTCGTCGAAACGCTTTGCAGCGGCAAGACCCTTAGCAGCAAGGGTGGTGCAGATTGCAGCGGTCAAAGTGGTTTTACCGTGGTCAACGTGGCCGATGGTGCCGATGTTGCAGTGCGGCTTGCTTCTGTCAAAATGTTCTTTTGCCATTTTTTCCTCTTCTTCAGCAGAAGGTTTATCGCTTCAAGTTCAAGAGAACTACTTGAGTTCTCCGTATTTTCGCAAAGCATAGGAAGCGGTACTCTGCGAAATTGGAACACAAATTTAATAATTTCTAGATTATTTGCAAGATTTTTTCTTTTGAAATTTCGCCAAAAATGCGGATTTTCGGACTTATCCACAACTTTTTCATCGTTTTTCGGCTGTTGAAAACACGCTTAAATCCTAGGTAAAAATTGCCCTTTTTTGCTTAAATTTCAAAGGTTCAATATTTTATTTCAACTATAAAACCAATTTTCTAACAATTTATCAACAACTCAATTAAATTCACTAAGCCCGTGATTTTCAACACGTTACAAAATGTAAAAAGATTTTTACATCAATAATTTTTACAATGTTTTACAAAAGCCGAGGCCCGTTCTCCCCCGTCCAATTTGTTCTAAGTCACTATCACAACACGAAATCGATGCGAAAAGTTTTTTTACAAGACATTATATATACACATTTCTATCTTTACACGAGGTGTTTGGGGAATATTTCTGAGGAACTTCTATGAAATACCCCTTTTTGAGATCCTTGCTTTCGCTTGGAACTATTATTTTGGCTTGTTCTTGTTCGGATGATAAATCGCCCAGCAATGGTAGCGATGTTTCTATTATACCTTGTGAAGACGCTTGGTATCTGCAAGAACAGGGTCTTTTGATGTATAAAGATCAAAGAGTCACCGACCTTGCCGGAAACCAAGTCGGTAAGCTCGTCCCTATCCAGGGAACATTGATCGCCATCGTCAAGGACATGGCAGGCAATACCATCATTCCTCAGGTTGATTTGGCTAAAACGCCGGTAATTCCTGGCGACGCTGCAAGGTGCAATACGAATCCGCAGCCCGATGCCTCCATTTCGACCTGCGTTGACGCTTGGTACTTAGTGGCCGACAAGAAATACCTCCTTTACGCAGACCTCACGGTAACTGATGAAGCCGGTACGCAAGTCGGTACAATCGTCGCAACTTCGGGTTCTACGCTCGTCAATGTAGTCGATATGTCCGGCAAGCCGGTTGTCAACAACATCGATCTCAATACCCTTCCGCTTATCCACGGCGACAATGTCCGCTACAAGATTCTGGAACCGGCCTTCCACTTGAAGGATGCGACTGGCGACTACGTCATTTACCAGAACACTGTCGTCACCATGCCAGATGGCACACCCATCGGTTATGCCGACTTTACAACAAATACCATCAAGTACATTGACATGGTCACTGTACTCACTACGACTTCGAACATCTTAACGCTCCCCATCCTTACACCGGGTGCCAAGTGCGTGGATTATACCGCTCCAGTCGTATCTTCGAGCTCACAGCAACCGATTGTTAGCAGTTCCTCTACTTATATCCCGCCAAACCCGAACAGCAGCAGCTCCAAACCCAAGAGCAGTTCTTCTCAACCGAAGAGCAGCAGTTCCGCACCTCCTCCGAGCAGCAGTTCTGCACCTGTGACCGGCAAGTGCCCGACAATCAAGACTAAGGGCAACGGCGGTTCTGGTTGGGCAACCCGTTATTGGGATTGCTGCAAGCCTCACTGCTCATGGCCGGAACACTCTGGTGGCAACTTCTCCAAGCAGTGCACCAACAAGGGCAAGTCCGCAAACACGAACTGGGGCGACGGCAGTATCTGCAGTGGCGGTCCTCAGATGACTTGCACAAGCCAAATTCCGTTTACGATTGACGGCTGTACCGAAATGGCATTCGCATTCGCGGCAGTTCCGGCAGCAAACGGCGGCTCCTGCGGTAAGTGCTTCCAGCTTACCTTCACCGGTACCGGTAAGTATTCTAACGACGCAAACATCAAGAGACTTAAAGGCAAGAAGCTCATCATCATGGCAACCAACGTAGGTGGCGACGTTCAGCAAGGGCAGTTCGACATCATGATTCCGGGTGGTGGCGTCGGTATGTTCAACGGATGCTCTAGCATGGGCTGGGGCAGCCAGGGCGCACAATACGGCGGTCTCCTCTCTGATTGCGAAACCGAGACGAAATACGCCGCAGGCAAATACAAGAGCTGCCTCACCGAAAAGTGCAACAAGTCGTTCGCCAACGACGAAGAAGCAAAGAAGGGCTGTCTCTTCCTTGCAACATGGATGGAAGCAGCAGGCAACCCGAACCACGAATACGTGGAAGTGGAATGCCCGCAGGTACTCAAGGACAAGTACTAATCGACAAGTCTAAAATGGAACTAAACGCCCCGGTAAGGGGCGTTTTTCTTTTTTGTAAGTCTTTGATAATAAACAGTTTGTGTTATGATTCACAATTTGTTCCTGTTTAGTTCTTTTTACTCTTATTTACGAGCATTTTTCTCAATAAGATTTTATCTTTAAGCCGGGATGATTGGATTCATGGGTGCAACTTTTTAAGGGCTTAGTATACACTATGAAGAATAAAATTTTCAAAACCCTCGCCGTTTTCGGCCTTTCCCTCGTCGCATGGAACTGCTCCGAAGACCTCGCTTCCGCTGCACAATCTGGCATCGAAGCAACCGCTACTCCAAAACCTGCTCTCGAAGTAGATCAAAATAGCTGGATGCTCGTGGCGGGCTCACAAATTTTCTTAATCGTGCCGAACGGAACAGGCACATATCTCGTCACCAACGAAACTAGCATTCCTGTTGGTGCATTCGATGTCGCTACAGGTTCTATCGTGGACTTGAGCGGCAATGCAATTGTAAATAACGTAAACCTTGCAACCCTCCCTGTTGTCAGTCCGGACAAGACAATTACCTACGCCGATGGATCCAAGGCAACCATTACCGGACAGACAATTCTTCTCCCGGGCGGAATCGATCCGAACGCAGCCAATATCGGCACAGGCGTTAGCTCCAGTGCAATCGTAGCTGTCAGCAGTTCCTCGGCATATATTCCGGGCCCGACTCCTGTTGCAAGCTCTAGCTCTGCCAAGAACAACCAGCAGCAGCCGAAGTCTTCCTCTTCTCAAAAGGTTGACCAGCCGAAGCCGGCAAGCTCTTCTGCAACACAGCCTACTGTAGTTGGTAACGTCACCGTGACAGGTAACTTGACCCAGACAGTCGCAAAGGGAGCCTCCATCAGCAAGGTGACCTTTAGCGGTGTTGAATCCGAACCGAACCGCAACTGGACATTGCACTTCTTGCAAGCAAACTACGACAAGAACGCAAAGACCTACTCTCTTGAAGGTTCCGTTCCTGATTACTGGAATGAAGCAACGGCCACAGAAGAAATTACTATCGATGGCCAGAAGTTCTCCTTCGTATTGACGGTTAGCGGCAACTCTCCGGCAAAGAGCTCCAACAGCACAGCCAAATCTTCTAGCAGTGCAAAGTCCTCTTCTTCTCAGCAACAGCCGAAGTCTTCCAGCAGTCAGCCGAAATCCTCCAGCAGCGCTCCCAAGTCGAGCAGCTCCCAGACACAAAGCAACCCCAACGCTTCCGCTGAAGAAGCCCAGTATCTCAACGCTGGCGCCGGTGGACAGCAGGGCTTCGCTACCCGTTATTGGGACTGCTGCATGCCTCACTGCGCATGGCCGGAACATGGCGGTGCAGCCAAGACTTGCGATGCCAAGGGCAAGAATCCGATTGGCAACACTAGCGGCAGCATCTGCTCTGGTGGCCAGGGTACAACTTGCACAAGCCAGATTCCTATAATCGTGAGCGACAAACTCGCCTACGCTTTCGCAGCGACTCCGGGTAACGATGCTACATGCGGCAAGTGCTTCGCCCTCACCTTCACCGGCACTGGCAAGTACGAAACCAAGGCTAACCATCAGGCACTCAAGGGCAAGACCCTCGTCGTGATGGCTTCCAACATCGGTTACGACGTGCAAGGCGGCCAGTTCGACATCATGATTCCGGGTGGCGGATTCGGTGCATTTAACGGATGCAGCCAGATGGGCTGGAACATTCCGCAAAACACCACGACATACGGTGGCCTCCTCTCCGACTGCGAAAAGGAAGTCGGTTACAATGGCAACCTCCTCACCCTGCGTAAGGAATGCCTTACCAAGAAGTGCAACAGCGCCTTTGCAAACGATGCTGAAGCCAAGGAAGGCTGCCTCTTCCTCGCCACTTGGATGGAAGCCGCAGGCAACCCGAACCACACTTATAAAGAAGTGCCTTGCCCGCAAGCCCTTAAGTCCAAATTCTAATCTTTCATAGGAAGGTTTAAGGCACCCCGTTCGGGGTGCCTTTTCTATTTGCAAATGGAACTTAAAATTGTTCGAGCAACTTAATGCGTTCGGGCGTATCCGGATGCGTGCAGAACATGATATTCGCTTTAGCTACCCAACCCTTAAGACCCATATTGTTGTCGAATTCTTCATCAGGGTGAATAACGTAAAGCTGTGCAATATCGCTACGCTTCACATTGGCTAGCCCAGGATCTTCAGAAATTTTCCTCAACGCAGAAGCAAGGGCAAGCGGGTCACCGCAAAGCTCGGCTCCCCCAGCATCAGCAACATACTCACGCTTGCGAGAAATGGCAAGACGCGTCAATGAACTGAAAAAGTAACCCACAGCGGCCCAAAGCAAAACAACAAGTAAAATAAGAATGATTCCCCCGCCATTCTTGCGGTTTGAGCGGCGCGGTGCACGTGTTATAGAACCCAAAATGCGGAATATCCCGTGCATGAGCATGGAGAAAATCCCGACAAAAACAATGCACACCACCATAAGGCGTGTATCGCGGTTCTTGATATGCGTGAGTTCATGGCCCACAACAGCCGAAAGCTCAGCATCATCTAGCTTATCTATAATTCCCGTCGTGAGCGTAACCGTATAGGAATTTATATCAATGCCGCTTGCAAAAGCATTCAAGCTTGAGTCCTGGACAATGTTGATTTTCGGCATCTCGATACCGCCTGCAATACAGAGGTTTTCGACAATGTTATAAACGCGGACATTCTCCTTGCGCTCGAGCGGGCGCGCGTGCGTTGCATGACGGATGATAGAAACATTCGCAAAGTACGCAATGATGAACCATATTGCGGTTATCCCAAGCACATACGGCGCCACCGCATAAAAAATTTCCCAAATGGCAGGCCAATGAAACGTAGTCGCCTGAAGCCCCGCATCACAATGTCCTTCCCAACAAAAATACCCGAGCCAATCGAGCATCATGATAGAACCCAAAACCATTCCCAACAAAAGTAGCGGGAACATCAAAAGCAGAATAACCGTATTGCGATTATTCCGCCAAATCTGGGTTTGGATACCGACATAGCGCATAATTTAGGTGATAGCGACCTAATTAAAACTTCACCTCGGGAGCCTTTTCAAGCGTTGCGCGATTTTCAGTTGCCTCGTACATGGCAGCACGCTTAAAGTTGAACATACCGGCAATGATATTGCTCGGGAATGTTTCGCATGCATTGTTGAATTCGCGAGTCGTAGAATTGAAGAAGCGGCGAGCAGCAGCAAGCTTGTTCTCGATATCTGCAAGTTCTGTCTGCAACTGCAAGAAGTTCTGGTTTGCCTTAAGTTCCGGATAAGCTTCAAGCGATACCTTGAGCCCCGAAAGCGCACTACTCATTGCCTTGTCCGCTGCAACCTTCTCGTCAATAGTCGTTGCGCTCATGGCGGCAGCACGGGCAGCAGTCACCTTTTCGAGCACTTCCTTTTCGTGAGAAGCATAACCCTTGACCGTCGAGACCAGCTGCGGTACAAGATCATAGCGCTGCTTGAGCTGCACATCGATATTGGCAAAGGCATTCTCGCGATTATTGCGGAGCTTCACAAGTCCATTGTACATGGAAATGAAGCAGAGGACTAAAATCACGATAACGGCGATAACAATAACGGTTACCATATAATCTCCTTTCTTATAGTATTGAATATATATAAGTTTTTAGTTTTTCGCAGTAGCCTTCGCAGCCTCTTTCTTCTCTTTTTCATCCTCAGGCATCGGTTTCGTATCTTCGAGCAGGCGGTCAGCCCATTCCATCCAGAACGTGCAGCGTTCGCCTTCGAGCTTCATCTTCGCGAACTTCACCGGTTCCGTTTCGACTGCAAGCGTCACCACGGATTCCTTGTAAGCTTGCGGGAGACCTGCCACGTGCGCCATACGCTTCTTAAGTTCAGCGACAGTTGCATCGAGAATATCGACTTCAAAACGACGCTCAATGTAACGGCGGATAATGAACCCAAGCGACATGAAGTAATCGCCCTGATTGCCTTCGGCAAGGTAATTCTTGTTGCGCAAATTCTTGAGAGCAAGTACGGCCTCTTCGTACGGCGGGAGCTGAGGCTCTTCGCCACGCTTTGCAAATTTCTTGTGCAAGAACCATCCGAGGAACACAAGCAAAACCACACCAAGAACAGCGAACAGAATATAAAGCCACTGCGGGAGTCTCGGGTCGCTGAGCGGATCTTCGACTTCGAGGATATCCGTTTCTTCGCCATTCGTGCGGTTCGAAACCTTGACCGCTACCGGGTCGGTGTGCGTCTTGACAGTATCCGTTCCGACAATTGCGTTTACCTCTTGCGGTGCAATCAGAAAATCGCCGCTCACGAATGTATTGAGCGTCGCAAGCCAAGTAAACTTTGCTGTTCCCTTAGGCATGCCCTCGGTAATCTTTTCGTTCTTCATTTCCTTGACTTCAAAACTGCCAAGGTTCCCGACAAAACTCGGCAAATCTACAATCGCATTTTCAGGTGCGGTCACTTGTATTTCGTAATTGAACTTGTCACCGATAAAAACTTGTGCATTATCGACATTTGCCTTGACCGACAAGTCAAACGCAAAAGCAGGGAGTGTGCAGAAAGCAAAAAACGCGACAACTGCAGCACGCATAGCTGCAGGGCGGAACAAACTTTTACATAAAACTAGTGACATTAAAAACCTCTGTGGCAAAGAATATACAAAAAAACTAATTCCTAGTTTTAACCCTCCTGAGCCAAAATTTCTCTAATAACTAAGCTCTTAGTTCTGCCAACTCCGTTGCTGCAATATTTCCCCTAGAAATTATTATACATTTGAGATGAAAAGAAGGAATTTTATGTCCAACAAGAAAAACCAAAACTTGATTAAGGGATTAACGCTCATTATTACGATAGTGGTAATGTTTGCTGCGATTATTGTTGTCAAACTTTCTGTCGTCTATGGCCCTATTGCATACTTGATTTTTGCTGCATTTGTTGTGTTCGTCATGCTTGCGGGTTATATCTTTTGGAGCAAGAACCGCGAAAACGAAACTACGCAACAGATTGCCGATTTAATGAAAGAGGCTCTGACGACTCCGCTAGAAGGCAATTCTTTTGGAGATTCGGGATACGCTGCGGCCATCAAACCTGATGGAACCATCGACCAAAGACTCATAAGAAGCATGAAACGACTCGAGCCGACAGTTTCTGCCCTATCGAAATTTTTTGATGATTTTATACACTACAATGGCGTGGCCGAAAAATTGCGCAACCATTTTTCGCTAGGAAGTGGTAGCGATACATTTCATGAACTTTCAACGATATTCCTTTCGGATGTGGCATTCCTTTCCGCAAAACTCGGGCACGAGGTAAGTTTTGATTCATTTGAATCATGCGGTTTTGTGACGCTTCTTTTGCGGCTACGAACAAACGCTCCCGAAAATACCGATTGGAATCGTCTTGTTTTTCAGGCATTCGTCGACAGAAATATCGACATGGATTCATTGCTCGACAACTTGCAAAAGAACCATGCCCAAGTTGAAGCCACAGGCGAAATATTTCTTTTCGCTTCCATTTTCTCGGAATTTTCACCGGATGCCGTTCAAAAATACATGCGCTTGATGTATGACTTTTCGGCAGCCCTTGCAAACATCGACCGAAAACTCATCCCGCAAGAAGTCCAATGGCTGCAGCACCTAGAACGATTCATCGGCAATTACCGTTTATCGGCCCGCAAGCCAAACTTTGTAAAATGTACCACTCGTCAAGTGAATTACAAAAATCCACTCAATGACATGGTCGTCAAGAATAAGTCTAAAGTCGAAGCAGACAGTTTTGTCAGCAGTGATGTGATCACAAGGCTCAACGAACTTATCGGACTTTCTTCGGTCAAGCGCGAAGTCATTACATTCCGCAACTTTATCAAAATTCAAAAGGAACGCAAGAAAAAAGGATTCTCTGTTCCGCCGACATCTTACCACCTGGTATTCTCCGGTAACCCCGGAACAGGCAAAACAACGATTGCTCGAATCATGGCCGAAATTTTTCGAGATATGGGCGTTCTTGCCAAAGGCCACTTGGTTGAAACATCTCGTGCCGATTTAGTCGCAGGATACATGGGGCAAACGGCGATTAAGACAAACAAAGTCATTGATAGCGCACTTGATGGTGTCCTTTTTATCGATGAAGCCTATACGCTCTCGAAGAATGCCGAAAACGATTATGGTCAAGAAGCTATAGACACGCTCCTCAAGCGCATGGAAGATGACCGCAACAGACTGGTGGTTATCATTGCAGGTTATACAAACGAAATAAAAAATTTCGTGAATTCCAACCCGGGGCTTTCATCTAGATTTAACAGGTACATCGAATTCCCCGATTACACAGAAGATGAACTTGCAGAAATTTTCAAATCGCTACTTTCCAAATACGATTACAAAATGGACTACGATGCCGAAGTCGCAATGAAAAAATGCATCGCAGCTGCAGTTCAAAACAAGGACAGTCGCTTTGGTAACGGACGTTACGTGAGAAACCTGTTCGAAAAAGTCATTGAAAAGCAGGCCAACCGCCTTGCCGCATTATCCGATTTAGGAAAGGCTGACGTAAGCAAAATTATTGCATCCGATTTTGTTTAAATCGCCTAACTACTTTATCACTTTTTGAAGTAGTCTTTGGCTGCGCAACATGGCAGTCGGGTGTTCGCGATACACAAGTGCAAAGAAGGTCGTGTACGGAATTTCGCATGCAGCAAGTTCGCGCATGGCAGCCTTCGCGACTTTCTTATCAGTCTTTTCTAGCGCATACTTGTCACATTCGTATTCCTGATTCCAGCAGTAAAAATGAAACAGCACGCGGAACGGAATCGCAACCATATGGAGCCACAATACAGCTTCGATAAAACTTGCATTCCAACGCACCATCATTGCTGCCAAGAACCATACCGCTACCATCCAAAAGGCGACCTTCATCAAATTGCGCAACACTGCGTGGTGCAGCGCCTTGTGACCTTCTTCGTGCAGCTTCACAAATTTTGACTCGGGCACTTCGTTGCGATATTCCGGAAGCGGTACAATATCATTCACAAGCGGAATCAAACGCAAGACTGCAAACACGCCACCGCGCATCTGCGTAAGCCTGCGTTCGCGAACCTCCAATGCGATGCGCGCTGCAACTTCTAAACAAAGTAAAATGTATAACAACATAACAGAAGAAATCCGCGCAGTTTAAGCCTAAGCAAGATTTTTCACAATGGCGTTCAAACGCTTTGCCGATTCTTCAAGGCGTGTCTTTTCCCATTCCATGAATCCCTTGTCTACCGGATGAGCGCTATCGTAGTCATCGAAAATCTTACGGCCGCGTTCGTTATCGCGATCCAAGCCATGGTTTACATTATCGAACCATTCCTTTTCGAGTTGCTTATAACGCTTGACTAAATCATCCATCGTTTCAGGGAGCGATACAACACGTGCAATTTCTTTGTTCGTATCGACAAGGAGCTTACGCAATTCGCGCACAGACTGCTTTGCAAGCGATTCATCGCTTTCTACAAGCGATAATATCAAATCTAGCACATAGCGTTCTAGATATTCACTATATGTTTTGATTGCATTCTGGCGTACGCGTTCACGCATAAAGTTTTCACCAAGACCGTCAATATCAGATTTCGTATAAACGTCCTTGACCTTTTCCACCTGCAAACGATTGTACGCATCGAATACCAATCGGGCTGTTTCAGGATTGTAAATCGAATAGAATGTCGATGACACTAAGCCCTTTCCACGAATAGCGTACTTGTATGCATTGCGATCAAGTGCATACGCATTCTTGGAATAATTCCAGCCCGGCACAATTTCATTTAAACGCGGGGCAACACCCACCAACTGCGGATCTCCGGCATGAATCAACGAGAACGGGAACTTGAGACGTTGCGGGAGTGTCGTAAGGCCGCTTGCAATCAAAGTAAATGGCGACTCGCGGAAATTCGACGGGAACTTGATGTTCACGCCAAGACCAAAGAACATGCCCTGACCAGGCATCACTTCTTGATCCGGCATGCGCCCCGTGTGATTGCTACCGACATTCGCACCATAGCCCAAATTGCCACAGCCTTCCGGCCAGAGTGCCGCAATCAAAAGCGAATGATGATGCATCTGCGTCATCGGACCCATGTACGAACTGTTGACCTCGCCTTCTTCGATATGGCAGCACGGAGCAATGATAGAAGACTTCACGATTGCCTTGCTCCCCACCTTGCAGCGACTCATCAACACGGAACTTTGGACTTCGGCACCGGAATGTATCGACACGCCCATTTGTACGTTCGTATTTTCAACAATCACAGAATCATAGACATGGCTTGATTCTTCGAGCGAACTCATGATAATGGAGTTACGGATTTTCGCAGCACCTTCAATACGGGCATGCGGGCCGATCCAGCTATTACGGATAATGTTCGTATTCGAAACGATAGCACCCTTCCCCACAATCCCGAACGGCAGCGCAAGTTCGGACCTGTAAGTACTGAGCATTTCTACAAAAGAATTCTGGACACTCGGTTCTGGCTTATGGAACAACTGCAAGTCGACAAGGTCCATCGTGAGTTCCGGGAACACCAGCACTTCGCGACCGCCCATCTCGTTACCCACATTGATAGACGAACCTACCATGTAGTTGATTTTTCCACTACTGACAAGAGTTCCCACATTATGCACAACTGCACTGCTACGCACAAGTACATTGCTAAGCATCGAGACCTTGTAAATCAAGGCGTTCTCGATAATGCAGTTGTGGACCATGCAATCATAAATACCCGTCGCAACCGAAACATCGCCCGGCAAAAGGAGCGTGCCAAAAAATTTCGGCAAACGCACATCGCCCATAAAGCTCGAACGGAAAATTCTATTCGGATCAAAATCAGGCTCGACCAGCACCTTGGTCCAGTCATCGCAACTGTTCCCGTTTTTCTCCAAAATCTGGATTTCAAAAGCCGTCATCGGACGGTACTTGCCAGTCGCTGATTTAATGACTTTAAAATTTTCAACCGAAGTAGCCAAAACACTGCTCTTCAGTGCTTTTTTCAATTTTAACAATCGCTGCATGGTTAAAAAATAGACTAAATTAGGGTCGATGATGAAGGAATACCTCTTCAACTTGATAAAAAAACATCAATACAATATCTCCATTTATACTGAAGATATTTTTGAAAGACGTTGTCAGGAAGAAATTATCCGCAGCGATGAGGATAAGAGTTCCTTCGTGTACGTTGAATTCGACTTTGAAACTATCGACAATACGCTTGGAAACAAGGCGAACTCACAGCAGTTCTGGAACGTCTTTATAGAGACACTCTCCCAGAACAAGCGCGGCAACGATATCCTCGGTTTTTTGGAACACGAAAGTGGAATCGGACTGTTATTGCTAGATTCGAAACTCGACGGGTGGACCCGCCTTGCAGGTCGTTTTTCGCGTAACGCAAGCAAGCACAACTTCGATATTATAAACCTTGTGCTCGAGAAAACCGTAAAGCCCATCGTGTATCCGAGCTGCATCCAGGACATCCAGGCACAACAAGCCCAGAAGCAGGAACAATGAAAGTTCTCGTCATAGGCTCTGTCTACCCAAGATTTCAAGAAGATGCCGAAGTCCCGTGGCTGCGCACTTCCGTTGCACACCTGAAAAAAGCAGGCGTCGAAATTCAAGTGCTTGCTCCTGCATACAAAGGACTCAAGAGTCACGACATCGATGGAACACATGTAAACCGTTTCCGCTACGCACCTGCGAATTGGGAAATTCTCACGCACGAAGAAGGCGCCCCAAGCAAAATGGCTTCCAAGCCGTGGCTACAGTTGCTCGCCATTCCCTATATCATCAACGGATTCATCCAGTGCATACGCATTTGCCGCAAATGGAAACCAGACGTTATCCATGCACACTGGCCGTTCCCGCACGCCTACATCGCACTCGGTGCCGCAAAGCTTTTTAGAATTCCGCTCGTACTGAATTTCCACGGCGCAGAACTTTTGCTCATCCGCAAAAAGAAGTGGGTCAAGCCGCTCTTGAAATTTGCCATCGGACAAGCACAGGCAATCTTTGCTAACTCGAGTTTTACGGCCGGAAAAATCAAGGCACTCCGTAACGCGAACGTCGAATGGAGCCCGTACGGAACGACACTTGAGACGAGTGGTTCGACTAATTCGACAGGCTCACCAACCTTGTGTCATCCTGAGCAAAACGAAGTGAAGTCGAAGGATCCAGTCACAATTGTTCCGCATCCAGTGAATGGCAAGTTCAAAATTCTCTTTGTCGGGCGACACATCGAACGCAAAGGCATCTGCTACCTCATCGAGGCCGCTAAGTACTTACCGCGTGACCAGTTCGAAATTCGCATCGTTGGCGTCGGCGACCTGACCGAACAACTTCACGTCATTGCGAACGAAGTGAAGCAATCCAACCCGGATTCTGCCGAAATCATATTTACAGGCAAGCTTTCTCCGGAAGATCTTGCAAACGAGTACAAGACAGCAAACGTCTTTACGCTCCCCGCCATCGTCGACAGCAAGGGCGATACCGAAGGTCTCGGTGTCGTTCTTATCGAAGCCATGGAACTCGGCCTCCCGATTGTCGCAAGCAATGTCGGCGGAATTCCGGACGTTGTTATCAATAACGAATCGGGAATCCTCGTTCCCGAAAAAGATCCTGTCGCTCTAGCCGATGCATTCAAGCGGCTCGCAGCCGATCCGTCTCTGACGGAACGCCTCCTCGCCGGTGCTCAAAAACGTATCAGCGAATGTTTCACCTGGGACGGCATTATCGAACGCCAGGTTGAAGTTTATAAGAGAGTCATACACAACAAAAAGTAGGCAATCATCCCGCGCAAAGCGCTGGATTTTTTCACAAAAAAAACCGCGATTCTTCGCGGCATTCTTTTTGATATTTCTAGTAACTAGCTAAACTACTTTACCTTGAAACCAGCTTTTTCAAATGCAAGCTTGTTTTCAGGATTCTTCAAGGCCACGTTAGTAATCCAGTCATATTCGGCAATGCCACCCTGCAGACCTGCACGTGCGCAGAGCTGATCACGTGCAACATTGTAGGCATTCAGTACCTGAATCTTTTCGTAATCCTTCGAATTGTCGATACGTTCAGACCACTTTGCGCCAAGTTCGACAAGACCATTGCTTGCCTTTGCGTAAATAAGTGCTTTTTCGACTGTAATAACGGATTTTGCAGGAGCCGTAAACGGAAGCACAGGAACAATCGGCTGCGACTGCGGCAACACTACCTGGCTTGCAGCCTTTGCTTCTGGCTGCTTGTCAGAGCAAGAAACAAAAAAAGAGACGATTGCCAAAAGTGAAATTGCTAGAATTTTTTTTGACATGCTCGCCTCTTTTTTTTGTAATAGCGGTTCAGGGATTTGAACCCCGGACCAATGGATTATGATTCCAGTGCTCTACCACTGAGCTAAACCGCCATCGAGTGCAAATTTAGCAAAAGTGGTTTTAAATTTCAAGGGGTATTCGAAAAATAAACCTTAGTTTCTAAAAATTTTTCGCCCCATTCTATCACACGCCAACGTGGAGCTGCAGAACTCAAACAAAATACCGAAATATTTGGATCAATCTGCATCTGCGTCGACGGCGTGACATAAACTGTTTTGTCTCCCAACTCTACAGTCATCTCACTGTGATAGTGTCCTACAAAAATATACTTGAGATTTTTGATTTTTGCAAGAGAATTCTGAACTTCTTCCATATTTTGCAAAGAATATCTTAAATCCATGAACTTGTGGTTGCAATAACATGGTGGATGATGGAGGAATAAAAGAACTTCGCCATCAATCTTTGCAGTTTCTTCTTCGAGCCATGCAAGCTGTTCACTCGAAACAGTACCACATGCACTATCTAAAAAGAAAATGGAATGACCATCAATATCGTAACGATAGTAGCATTTTCCATTATGAACTTTGCCTTTCAGGTCAAAGAACTTTTCCATGACTTCAAGATTATCATGGTTCCCCGGAATAATGCACACCGGCACTTTACAGTCTTTTAAAATATCGGCAATAAAGGAATAAGCGCCAGGATCGGCACTGTCTGCCAAATCTCCAGAAAGTACCAAAAGATCCAGATTCTTCATAGAATCGGAATTGTATGCAGCGAGAAAGTTCTTGCGAACATCAATCTCCTGCACAGGGCTAGAATCCTTCCCGATGTGGGCGTCGGATATCTGGCCAATCTTTAGTACTTTGTTTTGCATGCTTTTACGTAGATTTACTATGAATATAGCTAATGGGGATAAAAATTGATGTTATCAACTATTAATTTATATTTTTTGTGATTTAGTTCATACTTTTGGGGGTATTTTATGCACTTTCCCGCCGAATCTTCAACATCCCTTTGTTACCACCTCGTGAATTAACATTGAAAACTAGGGTTCAACACTTATCAACGTTGAAAAAAGTGAATAGATTTTAAATTTTCAACATTAATCCACAATTTCTTTATTTCTGTATTTCGTTGAATATCATTGAGTTACAATTACAAACCAAAATTTTTATCCACTATTCACCACATTAATTATCAAATATTATATATAAATATATCTAATATTATTTAATATAAGTGGTTGATTACTTTTCCTTTTTGCCTGCAAGCATTTCGTTCATGTCGCAGTTGCCCTGGAAGATGGCACCTTCGTTAATGACGAGCTGTTCGGCCTTTACATTTCCGATAATCTTTGAGTTATCCTGAAGAATAAGCTTAGTCTTGCAATCCACATCTCCCTTGATGGAACCTGCAAGAATGGCGGCGCCACACTTGACGTCACCTTCTACAATGGCATACTTTTCAAGAATCAACTCGCCATCTATCGAAACGTTTCCATAAACCTTTCCGGCAATACGTAAATCCGTCTTTCCGGTAATATCGCCATTAACTACGACACTTCTTCCGATTTGAGTAAATTCCTGTTCGTTCTTTGCCATAACTTACCTCTAGTAAGTAAATATCGTTTCTGGATCCTGCGGAATATTGTTTTTTGTAACGGAGTAGTGCAAATGTGGACCACTTGTATTTCCGGTTTCTCCAATATAACCGATGACATCACCTTTTGTGACGTTTGCCCCTCTTCGGGTTCTTATAGTCTTGAGGTGTGAATAAGATGACTTATAGCCATTCTGGTGATCGATGACAACTGTGTTTCCGAGATCTCCACTATTACCTGCAAAAGTGACTTTTCCACTGCCGGATGCAAAAACTGGGTTCCCCTTGCGGGCCGAAATGTCAATTCCCAAATGCTTGTTTTCATAGGAGAATTTTTTGCTTATGATACCGACTGCAGGAATAACATTTGGGATTCGTTCCATTCTGATTTTTTCGTCGGTCGTCAACCAGTTGTGGATGCCTTCGAAATCGATGCTGTTCTTTTGGGAAGGCACGTGTGCAAATCGGTTACGTTCGATAATACTGTTGATCTTGTTGGAGTCGTTTTCCAGGAAAGTCTCGAAAATATTCTGGATTCTATTTTCCATAATCCACAAGGAATCAAGTCGCGAGAACAACTCTTCGTAGTTTGCGTTCTGTTTCACAAGCTGCGCATTATGCACGCGCATCTTTTCGTAGTTCGCAAGAGTTTTGTTGATTTTTGCGATGTGGACAATGAATAAAACAAGAATGATAGCGACAATGACAAGCCCGACATTGAACAAGATAAACTGCTTGCTCGAAATGCGGTACTTCTTGGTGCCGTACGGATTTTCCGGAATAATCTGGATGGTGTAATACTTACGACTCACGATTTTACCGTTAGCGGTTTTCCATGATTTCTTGAATTCGGGTCAAGTCATCCATGGAATAATAGTTGATAACAATTGTGCCCTTGGTCTGGTCCTTGGCGTTCGGGTTCAAGGCGACCTTTGTTCCGAAGAATGTTTCAAGACGGGATTCGAACTGCTTCATGTCGGCACTGAGTTCAACCTTCGGTTTTGCCGGAGTATCAGATTCGGAATCTGCACCATGGACTTCCGGAGGGAGCTCATCTTCAGTTGTTTGGGCAGTGTTGCTTTCAGGTTCCTGAGCTTGTCGAAGGGCCAAAGCATCGTCTTTATTCACAAACGGATCTTCACCACGGCTGATGGCTTCAATCTGGCGAACGTTCAGACCTTCTTCGATAACGCGTTTTGCGAGAGCTTCCGGGTCTGCGATTTTTTCACTGCAAAGTGCACGGGCGGCACCACCTGCAAGTTTGCCTTCCTGGATCCATGCTTGGACCTGGTTCGGGAGCTTCAAAAGACGAAGTGCGTTCGTAATTGCAGAACGGGACTTGCCTACCGTCTTTGCGAGGTCTTCGTGCGTGTAATTGTGATTGTCAATTAATTGTTGATAAGATTGAGCGACTTCAATCGGGTTCAAGTCCACGCGCTGGATGTTTTCGATCAAGGCCCATTCGCTCATGGTCTTGTCATCGAGGTTGTCGTAAACCTGTGCCTTGATAGTTCTGCAGTTTGCAAGTTTGGATGCGCGAGTACGGCGTTCACCGCTGATGATCTGGTAACGGTCGCCTACCTTGCGGACTGCGATCGGTTGGATAAGACCATGCTTTTCGATAGTTTCTGCAAGTTCCACAAGTTCATCGTCGTCGAAGAACTTACGCGGTTGGAACGGGTTCGGGTCAATCAAGTCGATGTTGATTTCGACTATTTTTTGATTGTCCGGATTTGTGTTTTCAGTAGTTCCGGAATTGTGGATAGCGTTGTCGACAGAATTGCCGAGAACATCGTGTGCTTTGAAAATTGCAGAGAGACCGCGACCAAGTGCTTGTTTACCCATAATAGTTTCTAGTTGTTAGTCAATGGTTATTAGTTAAAAGTTAGTAGTTGTTAGTTACTAGTCAATGGTTGTTAGTTAAAAGTTATGCATCTATGTAGCTGTTAAAACTAATGACTAAAGACCAATGACTATTGACAGGGTCTACTTTTCCTTATTCAATATTTCCTCGGCGAGTTTCATGTATGCCTGGGAACCCGTGCTCTGGACATCGTAAAGAATGACCGGCTTTCCGTGAGACGGAGCTTCGGAAAGTTTCACGTTACGCGGAATCATTGTCTGGAAAACGGTATCGCTCAAGTTTTCGCGGACTTCTTCGGCAACCTGCTTCGAGAGACTCAAACGGGAGTCATACATCGTGAGGAGGGCGCCTTCGATTTTCAATCCGGAATTAAGGTTCTTCTGAACTTCGCGGATAGTCTTGAAAAGTTCAGTCATACCCTGCAAGGCGTAATATTCACATTGCACCGGAATAAGAACGCTTGTCGCTGCAGTCAGTGTATTGATTGTTAACAAGTTTAAGCTCGGAGGAGCGTCGACAATGATGAAGTCGAATTCCTGCTTCAGAACATTCATCACGCGTTCGAGTCTGCGTTCGCGGCTCATGGCGTTGACAAGTTCTATTTCCATGACAGCAAGGTCAGGTCCAGAAGTAATAATCTTCAAAAAGTCAAGTGGCGTGTCCAAAATTGCAGGCTTGATATTTTCGAACGTGAGATTATCCGGATTTCCAGCCATGTCCAAGATTTCGTGGATATCCATATCCTGGGATTCCATGAAACCCAAACCCTGCGAGGCATTACCCTGCGGGTCCATGTCTAAAAGAAGAGTCTTCTTTTCAAGGGCTGCAAAACTGGCGGCCAAGTTCACGGCCGTTGTAGTCTTGCCGACTCCACCTTTCTGGTTGCATATGGCGATAATTTTACTCATTATTACCTCGGGTGACTAGAGCGTACACCTGTTCTTCTTCTGGAAGTGTGTATTGTTGAATACGCACATTAGGATCATTTTCCAAATGGACAATATTATTGTAACTCTTGAGGGTGACAAATGTACCACCTTTCTTGAGTCCAACTTGGGCGCGTTCCCAATCATTTTCGAAAGTCGAGAGGGCACGGCAGCTGATAAAGTCAAGGTCGGTCAGGCCGGAAGTTTCAAAGCGCTTGCCGACGACAGTCAAGTTATCCAAGTGGAGTTTTTCCTTGACCATCTGCATAAAGTTCACGCGCATGTGGCGCGGTTCGACAGCATAGAACTGCACGTTCGGCATAGCAATCGCAAGCGGGAAAACTGGGCAACCCGCCCCAGCACCCATATCAGCCCAACGCTTCGTGTCATCCTGAGTGGACACTGACTTCCCTAAAAACACAAAGGGAACGAGCGAGTCGGCTATGTGCCTGCTTAAGAACTTTTCAGAATCCTTTGCCGAAATCAAGTTGCCAAATTCCTTGGTGTCCACCACCAAGTCTGCAAATTGGTAAAGCTTGTCGAGAGTCTCTTCGGACAATTGCACACCATGTTCTGCCAAGAACTGGTTCAAGAGATTTTGCTGCGCTTTGTTAGTTCTATAACTCAAGTTTTTTTATTGTCATTCCCGCCACCGAGCGGGAATCTCCCTTTTGTTGGAATTTTGGTTGCATGTTTCACGTGAAACCTTATGAGCCGAGAGTCGCAGAACATACTTGTATGTTCTATGACCGAGGCGATTAAGGTAGGACACGAAGTGTCCAAATATTTTCGATCCGAATTGAAATTTAGCATAACTTTTTTAGAAAACAAACAAATAACTCCCCCACTATAAAACTTTTATAAAATATATGTTGATAACATTTTGATAAATGTTGAGAAACTGTTAAGGTGAGAGTCGCAAAAATAAGCTTGCTTATTTTTATGACCGAACCGCCAATTTTGCGCTTGCGCAAAACTTGTTAAGGTTTGAATGCGAAGACGTGCTTTATGTTCCACGTGAAACGCAGCCGAGGTCAGAAAGAGAAAAAAATGCTTGCATTTTTTCATTTGCTGACCGATGGGTGTTGGACTACGATGTAATCGTAGGCCCAACATAGGGTGAGATATGAGGCGAGTGAAGCAAAAAAATTCCCTCGCATTCATAGCGAGGGTTATCTGTTTTTAATGGTTAATTACTTTAAAAATTGGACTGTGAATTTTCCTTTAGCAGGTCGTCCCATTAAATCAAAATGTCTGCGTTTTTCGATATGTAGTTTTTGGCGGGCTGTATTATGAATTGATGTTTTGCCATTTTTTCGTTCATGGAAAAAGTAGGTAACTGTTTTGTGATCAAGTCCTTCTTCTATATATGTTTTGCTGAGTGTAGGTTTCCCATTTATAACAGCGGTTTCATATCGGTACCATATAGTTTGGTAATTGTCGCGATCATCTTTCTGATAGCATGTATTAGTATCTTTTTCATCCATGACAATAATCTCGGTTTGGTCGCGTCTGAAAATGGTATCGTTTTTCATGACATAGATGAAAGTATGTTCATCTTCATCATCAATGTCGGTAATGGCTATGGAGTCTCCATCAAAATACATAGTTGTTGTCGGTGAAAAACTCATACTGTCTATCGCAGTACTTATGGTCCATATATTTCCTTCGTGAGAGACCTTGATACTATCATGAGGTATATTAGTTGTTTTATAGGACCATTCCCCATTACGGAGGTTCGCTTCATAGATGCTATCGATTTTTTCATTGTTCCAGTATGCTTTCCAGATGTAGATGGATTTGCCTCTGGTTTCGGCTGTTCCTTTGTCCCAGTATGCACTGTCTGGAACGAGACCATCATAATTTTCATCGAACATTGCAATTTCCATTTTTTCTAAATCGAAAATTGCCTGGATGCAATTGGCCGAAGCTTGAGAAAATAGAACTAAAGCGGAAAGTATAAGTATGATTTTCTTCTTCATGTATTGTAATATAGTAAATAAATTAATTTGTGAGTATTATATTGGAAAAATTATGGAATCGACTTATGGCTTTACCGCAGGCTTAACTTGAGGTGGATTTTGTTCATGTCGCGAAAAGTTTTCCATGAAGAACGGGAGTGTAATTATCTTAAAGAACCAACCAATGTTGCGTTGCTTGTTGGTGATTTCGAAAGAGACACCTGCTGTTACCTGAGCTAAGAAAATTCCAAATTGAATCCCCACTTCTTCAACGAATCCGAATTCTTTGAACGAATAATGAAATTTGTTGTCTTTTTCCTCAGATCTGAGAAACCATTCTATAGCATGACTTTCGGCTAGCGCAACTCCAGAAAGATTGTTCCCATACAATATGTACTTTGTTGTACCGGATGCAAGCCACAATCCTCCAAATGCTATTTTCTGCAAAGTGCTTTCTTTGGGAGCCGCCATTCCGAGAATGCTAAATCCTACAGAGATTGCTGCACTTCCGATTGATAAGTCATCGATTTTCTTGTCTCCTTCGGTTCTTTCTAACCTGCGATCAAATCGTAAAAATGTAAAGTCTGCGAGCAGTCGGTCAATGCTGAAAAGTTTGCTCCCCAAGTTTTGTGCGCTCATGCAAAATATATCCACTTCAAATCTTTTAGTGGATGTATATCCTACCCCTCCTAGGAATATTACCTGGAATGGGTTGTATTTGTTTTCGTAGATGTTGCTTACATCTATAGAAAAAGTAGAATCCTGCACTGAATCTTCCAATGCAGATATCTTTGCAAAAGCGAAAGATATAGAAATGAGGAATATGGTAATAGACTTTTTAATCATAATGTTCCACGTGAAACGCAGCCGAGGTCAGAAAGCGAAAAAATGCTTGCATTTTTTCATTTGCTGACCGATGGGTGTTGGACTATGGCTTTGCCATAGTCCAAACATGCGATAGCGAGTGTTGCAAAAATATGCTTGCATATTTTTATGACCGAGCATGAGCATGTAGGACTATGATGAAATCATAGTCCAAACATGATATGAGGCGAGAGAAGCAGGAATGAACATAAATGTGTTATTTATGTCCTTCGCTCCATTGTCTAGATTACAAAAGGTATTGCTAAGAAGAATAATTTTGCATACCATCCTATGTTACGCTGTTTGTTTGTTACTTCCAACGATATGCCAGAAGATATGTAGGCGACTACTAAATTTAATTGAACGCCGATTTCTTCAATGAAACCGACCTCGTTAAAAGCATAATCTGTCTTTCTGTCATGTTTGGTGTTGCTAAGGAACCATTCAAAGGCGTGTGTTTCTACGAGCGATATGCCGAATATGGGATTTTCTATCACTGCGAATTGCGTTGATCCGGAAGACAACCATAACCCACCAATTGCGATTTTTCGCATTGTACTTTTTTTGTCGGTGAATCGGGATATGCTTCCGAATACTAATGTTCCAATAATTGCCCCAAGGGAACTTTCGTTGATTTCTTTTCCGTTTTCTTTTCTTGTTAGACGTCTATCGAATCGCAATGGGATGAAATCGAATTCCAATCGTTTATTGTCGAAGGCTCCCATTATACTGACGGATAATCCGTTGAGTTCGAGTCTTTTTGTGGAAGTGTATCCTACCCCAACTAATTTTAAGGAAATGAGGAGGTCGAAATTGTTGGATTTGGTGGTGTCGATGTCTAGGTTACTATCGATTGATTTTTCAATAGGAGATGTGTCCTCGTAATTGTTTGCGAGGACAAATGATGCTGAGACAAAGAATATGGTAAGAGCTTTATACAGTAATCTCAATTCTGTTCCCTTCGGGGTCGAGGACTACACTTTCATAATACCCATCGCCGGTTGTTCGAGGTTGACCTACAACGGGTACACCTTCAGAAGACATTTGTTGGGTCAGGTGGTCTACCTCTTCTTTTGAACCAACGGAAAAGGAAAGATGGGTGAAGCCAAGATGTTCCACGTGAAACATCTCGACAGTCCCAACATTTCGTTCAACACATATGTCAGGGCGGTGCATGACTTCCAGGCGGGCACCATCATCGAAGGTAATGAATCTGCTGGTAAACTGTTTTGTCGGGTTGTGGTAAATTGGGTGGACTACCCCGCCGAAGTATTTCCGGTAGAACTCACATACCCTATCGATGTCTTTAACCCAGATGGCAATATGTTCAATCTTCATAAAATGATCATTTGGAACAACATTATTAATATACATAAAAGCGACCTATTTGCCATTATTATATAGTGAATTATATTTAATAGTGAAATATTTATAGGAGGTTTTCGTGATCAATATTGAAGTTATCCAGGGCGATA
Source organism: Fibrobacter sp. UWB11 (assembly GCF_900143015.1). Taxonomy (NCBI): domain Bacteria; kingdom Pseudomonadati; phylum Fibrobacterota; class Fibrobacteria; order Fibrobacterales; family Fibrobacteraceae; genus Fibrobacter; species Fibrobacter sp. UWB11. Next base: position 833,605 of record NZ_FSRT01000002.1, read on the forward strand.
TTACCAAGCTTAAAGTCGATGCCATCGTGAATGCGGCGAATTGTTCGTTGCTGGGAGGTGGCGGTGTCGATGGAGCTATACATCGTGCGGCAGGTCCGGAACTTTTGCAGGCGTGTATTCCCCTGAAAGGTTGTGAGACGGGCAAGGCCAAAATCACTCCCGGGTTTAAGCTTCCGGCGAAGTTTGTGATTCATACCCCGGGACCGGTTTATCGTGACGGTCAGCATGGTGAACCTGAACTTTTGGAATCGTGCTATAAAAGCTGCCTTGCTCTTGCCGAAGAGAATAATTGTGAGACTGTCGCCTTCCCTGCTATTTCCACCGGCGTCTATGGCTACCCTTGGAAGGCTGCAACCGAAATTGCCGTGAAAACTGTTCGCGAATTCTCGGCGAAGATTGTTAAGAAGGTTATCTTCTGCTGCTTCAGTGCAGAGATGGAAAAGATTTATCGAGACGTTTTTAAATGTGCATAATATAGGACCGTCGCTTTGGAATTTATTATCATTTTCCTTCTCTCTGTACCTGTTATTGTTTTTTCTCTCCATCGTAAGCGGGTTCTGCTTATCGCTGAAATTCGATGGGAATCTCAGCCAGTAATGTTTACTATTGTTTTGGCTACGTATTGTTTGTGTGCTGTTGCCAGTCTTTGCAATTGCTTACCATTACTTGAAATTGTTTTTCCTAAAGTGATTGCCCCTTCGTCCGAAAGTTTGGAACTTCTTAACTTCATTACGGGTTTTGAGTTTTGTTTTGCAGGGGCGCTTGTGTCGGTATTTGCAAGAGTTGTTACGATACGCAAAAAGAACTATACCTGGAAAAGCTCGCCAAAGGTTAGAGGGACGATATTGGCGGTGTGCATTCTCATGTCGGCAGGGGCGCTAGAATTATTAATTTCTATATTGGCATAAAAACAAAAAGGAACATCTTATGGAAGAAGTCAAGAATTTCATCAAGGAATGCGGGGCCTATTTCCTCGCAACAGTCGATGGTGACGAACCGAAGGTGCGCCCGTTCGGGACCATCAATATTTTCGAGGGCAAGCTCTACATCCAAACCGGCAAGTCCAAGAATGTTTCGAAACAGATCCAGAAGAACGGCAAGGTTCAGCTTTGCGCCATGAACAAAACTTGCAATAAGTGGCTTCGTTTGAGTGGAACTCTCGTTCGTGATGACCGCCGTGAACCCAAAGTCCACATGCTCGAAGCTTACCCCGAGCTCAAGCGTATGTATTCCCCGGACGATGAAAACACCGAAGTCCTCTATTTCAAGGATGCAACTGCCACGTTCTGCAGCTTCACTGAACCGCCGCGTACTGTGACATTTTAGTTGATTGTTGAAAAAATTCAAATATTTTATAAACGCCGGGTTCTACGTGAAACTCGGTTCTTTTTTATTTGTGAATAATTATCGATTTATGTATGTTGATAAAACGGAGTATTTTTATAAACAATGATATGCTGAAATAAATATGAGTTTCAAAATCATTAAATTTTTGTTGATAGCTATTGTTTATATTTTTCCACTAAATGATGTTTCACGTGAAACAAATAATAAAGTAGGTGGATAAATTGTAAAAAATGATGTTAAACTGTGAAAATCTTATTTTAAATATGTACATTATATCAACACAGCGTATTTTAGAGTATATGTCGAATCCAAAATGCGCGATTAATTTTTTGCGACTTTACGTACACCCCTTCTTTGTTTTTGTAGGTGAATGTGAATAGATTTTTGACTATTTATAGTGCTATTTCTACGAAATAATTGCCTGTGGTAACAGGAGTAAATTTGCAATTGTTATATTTTGGCTGGAGGATTTATGCAGGATAATACGAAACGCGGAGAACAGGCTCTTTTTTGGATGAAAGTCCTTTTTGTACTTTTCATCCTATTGTTTTTTGTAAATAACGCCTTTGATGATTCCATGAAAAGCATGCAGCAAGATTCGGTTGTCCTTGCTGTTGTTTATATCATCTATAGTTTTATTTGTGGAATAGGCTTTTTGGTTTCTTCGGTGATGTTCCTGGTTTATTATTTCTCATGGCTTCACCGTGCGATTGCAAATTTGCGCGTTATAGCGAAACCGGATTTTTCACCTGTCGGTGCAATTATTCTTACTCTGATTCCGATTATTGGATTTGTTCTGCATTTTTGGATTTTCAACGACATGGCCGTGTGCCAGGAAAAATGCATGGAAGAGCGTGGTCTTTTGAAGGAACGTTTCCCGAAAAAATTGTTGATCGCTTGGTTCTTCGCGACGCTTGCAGTCGTGGTGCTTATGTTCCAACATTCTGAAATGACGGTTGTGAATGTCATTGAAAATTTGTTCTTTGTAACAAGCATTGGTCTGTATATCAAATTCTTCACCTTCTACATTGCGCAAGAACGTGAACTTTTCCAGTATCACACCGAGACGCTTTTCCAGAAACGTGTAGATGAAGCAATCCGTGAACGTGATATCGAACGCGCTGCCGAGATGCTTCGCAAAAGTGAAAATAAAGAACCCCCTCAAACTGAAGACGTTCAACCCTGACAAGAAATTTAAATGTGCGCCAAGTACAAACTGTCATCCTGGAGGCGCGAAGCACCGATAGGATCCATTAAGGCATTCGTGTCATCCTGAGCGAAGTGTAACGGAGTCGAAGGATCTCAGACTCGTCATTCCCGTGTAGGCGGAAATTTCATTACAAATACGTCGCCACGAATTTTTTCTGGAATTCCGGATCTTCGTGTGCCCAATGTTTTTCTTCCATCGCCTGGTATTGCCAGTTGATGGCTTGCATAAATTTTTCCGGATTGCAGAGCTGCGCGAAAATTGCATCGAGTTCATCGACCGTTGCATTTGAACCGACGAGCTGTTCCTTCGGAGCATAGCTGTACGGACTCCCTGCAAAATCGCTCCCGATAAAAACGGCTCCGAGTGCGGCTGCTTCCTTGAGCTTCAAGTCGCTCTTTGCCTTATTGAAATTGTTGTTCGCGAGCGGCGTGATGTAAAAGTCGGGCTTGTAGCTTGCTGCAGTCGATGCAAACTGCATGAAGTTCGTGTAAGGAATTTTCGTGTATTTCCCGTCGAGGTCTTTCAGAAAATTTGGCTCGCCAAAAATCTGGAAATCGATGCTCTCGTCTTCGATATGCTTGCGGATCCAGGGAATCCAGGCGCCTTCGAGGTCACCCGGAATTTCAGCAGTGAAATGACCGAGACTGCCGGCGTACATCACTTTCGGTTTTTCCGTGAAAGCGGACGTTCTCTGCCCCATCCCGAACAGCGACTTTGAAACACCGTTCGGCATCACCACCGCGTTAACGCCGAGGTCGGACTTGATGCGACTCGCGAGATAACGTGTCGAGCAAACCACCACGTCGAACAGCGGCAACACCTGCTTGAGACTTGCAAGCATCATCTGGTCATGATTCGGAATCTGCTTTGCGTACGATGCGATGACCGGCGAAAGATCCCACTGCAAATCGTCCAAGTCCGTCACCAGCTTGAACCCACATTCCTTTTTGAGCTTGGAATAGAACAACGCAATCTGCGCGCGCCCCGGCGCCGTCGGCTTCTGCAGAATCACCGCCCGCGTCTGCTTGAGAGCGTCTTTGTTGTTGCAGATGATTTGCGTAACCGAAGGCACGACCTGAAAATCGTTCGGCCCCATGAACTGCGTCAAGGGCGAAATGCAACGAACCCAGTCCGATTGCGCCATGTCGTAAGGATGCACGATAACTTGCGATTTGATCATAGTGGGAAAAGTAGTAAAAAGTTTGATGGAAGTGCCATCAGGTGCGGAAGGGAGAGTGCTGGAAAGTGAGACGAGAGTGCCGCGGAATGCTTCGGAGGAAACGGCTCGCGAAGTCAGATGGAAACACTGCGTCGAAAGTGTACTCGCCCACCCTACCCACCCCGTCATTCTGAACGGCAACACCGTGAAGAATCCAGTAACATTCCCTTTGCGTTCTCATTCCGGCCACTGTGCCGGAATCACCATTAATTATGTCATCTTAATTGAAGAATAACCAAGAAATTCATTTCAAATAAACTTTGTCCATGACAGATAAAAGTAAGAAGTTTATAAAAAACTTACTTTAGATTCATTTGTTGACAAGGTGTTGATTAAAGTATAAATTGTGCGGGAAAAGAATCTATATAAATTTTGTTAACAAGAATAAAATATGAAAGAAAAAATTTTAGAAACAATAAGAAGCAGTACTGGTGGAATTGAAGTTGATATGTTATCATCAATAGTTAAAGATCAGTTGCATATAAAGGATCAATCTATTATTGATGAAGCTGTAGGTTCTCTTACATCTGAAAAGAAAATAAAATGCAAAGAAAAAAGATGGATTGCCACAGAAAATCAAAATTTTGGTGTTTCTAAATATTATGAAGAAATTGGAGGACCACATTCTCCTGAAGGAATGAAAACTTTAGAAGAATTTTTTGTAGAAAATACAGAAAAAATAACCATATTGGTAGATGTAACGTCTGTTGTAGCGTTTAAAAAATTATGCTATCGTATTGATCATGATCTTTTGACAGAAGTAATTCTTCCTCCAGAGAATGAAATAAATATAGAACGAAGAGATAATTATAAAAAAGTAAAAAAAGAATGGATAGAATTCTATAAGTCGCATAAAAAAGACTGTTTCACATTGCTCCAATCAACAGTAATAAACAAAGCTGTAAGAACAACTCTTTTTAGTAAAGAAAAAGCTAGAATAAATATTAGAAAGTTATCTGCGCGGTCAACTCGAGATGGTAATATTATTGTTGTAGGAAATGACAATACGTTATATAAGCAGTTTGCCAACGAAATTATAATTCAACAATTGACAGCTGATTATTGTTTTACTGCGAATCCAATGAAATGGTTGTGGAGAAAAATAATAAAAAAGTGGATATTTATTTTATTAGTTTTTTTGATAATGATAATTTCGTTTATCAATGATCAAAAAATTATTGGATTTGTTACGGGTGTACTTACGGGTGCTGCAGGTAATTGTTTGTATGAGTTATTTTCTATTAACAAAAAATTTAAATAACAATATAATTTTTTACGATCCAGTCAAAGATGTTTTATATGAAAATGGTATTAAAGATAATGGATATAATAGAACGTTAACTAGAGAGCCTTATGATCTTTGTATGGAGATTACAAATAATTGTCCCTTTTCGTGTAAAAATTGTTTTTGCGAAAGGGGAAAGGATTTTTTATCTCTAGAACAGTTTAGTAAAATTATTGATTTATATCAAAATAAAATAATTCGTATTTGTCTTTCTGGAGGAGAACCTACAATTAATCCTTTTTTTCTTGATATGGTTAAGAGACTAAATACTATAGATAATATTGGTAGAGTTTTGTCGACTACAGGATACAACTATACAGAAGAAATGGCTCATTTAATGAGTGATTCGTTTTGGACGGTTTCTGTATCATTACATGGGCAAGAAGAAACTCACAATCAATATGTTGGTGGTGATGCGTATGAAAAAGCAAGAAGAACGCTAGAGATATTATCAAAATATGGAATAAATATTCATTTATATTCTGTTTTGCATAATTCTATGAATATTCAAGATATTGAACATCTCATAGAAATAAAGGAAATGTATAATGTTAGTGTTCTTCGCTTTATAAAAATAAGAAAAATAGGTATTTATCAATCTGATTTATCAAGAGTTGAATCAATAATTAACAATTACTTATGTGATGATATTGTATATAAAAAAGATAAATCTAACACTTTTTTTGTTTCTGCAAAAATGCAAGAGCGACTAAGTAGATGATGATAAAACTATTGTTGACAAGTTGTTAGCATTAGTATAAATTGTGAAAAAAAATATTATAAAGGATTATTATGCTCGTAGCTGAAAATTACACGTTTAGGTTCTATCACAATGCTGAAACTCGGTTATACGTAGAGGGTGTAAGGGAAAAAGACGATTCTATTTTCAGGAACGTATATGGATCTTTTTTTAAAGAGATTGAAAGTCGATTATTGGATAGAAAAAAAGATGATTCTAATAAGCGTGGTAATGAACTCCAGAATAATCTCAACAATATTTTTGCGTTTATTGGAGAAAGAGGAACTGGAAAAAGTTCGTGCATGCTTTCTGTTGCAAAGATGTTAAAAGAAAACATCGATATTCCTGTTGTTGATAATGGACGAACATCATTTAAAGTTCTTGAATCCATGGATCCCTCTTTTTTTGATGAGACGACTAATATCTTGGACATTTGTTTAGGTCATCTATTCAACGACTTTAAAACAAAATGGGAAAAGAGTAACCAAGATAATATCAAGGAAAAAAATGACTTACTGGAATCGTTTGAAAAGGTGAAACAAACTATTTCGTGCATGGATTTCAAAAAAAAATCGAAATCCAATTGCATATCGTCAGAAGATAATGTTGATAGACTTTTAGATTTAGGTGCTTCTGTCAATCTTGCAAAAGATATTCAAAATTTGATTCAACTGTATTTAAAGTTTTTTAACAAAGATGTTCTTGTCATTCCTGTAGATGATATTGATTTACATTCAAGTTGTGCCTATGAAATGGTGGAAGAGATTCGAAAATATCTTGCTTTAAAAAATGTAATTGTACTAATGGCATTGAAAATTGAACAATTGCAAAAAGTAGTTGAAAAAAATTTTTTGAAAGAATTCTCTGATTTGATTTCGCAGAGGCTTTTATGTTGTGAACAAATTTCTGAAATGGCGAATAAGTATCTTATTAAGCTTATTCCGGAGAATCAGCGTTTTAATTTGCCAACTATTGATGTAATGTACAATCGGCTAGCCTTGATATATGATAAGTGTAGAGAAAATGCAAGCCAGACAGAATCGGATATTTTTTTGAATCAGAAGTGGCTAATAAATGAAAGTCTTTCTGGCTATCCTGTGAGATATATTATTGTCAAATTGATTTTTTCAAAGACAAGATACCTTTTTTATCATATGCAGGGAGCTACAAGCTTTATTATTCCACATACACTTCGTGAATATAATCAGTTGCTGGAATTGTTGCTTGAAATGCCGGATTACAAAAAGGGTGAATTGTCTGAGCAAAATCAGCATAACAAGGATGTGTTTAAGCAGTATTTCATTCAATCGTGGTGTAAATGTAATTTAAACGAGATTGATGGGTCGTTTATCAAGTACTTGTTCTCTATAGAAGATCCTTCAATTGTTAATAAAATTGTTGTTCAAAAACTGCATAATCGTTTTCCGAATGTGCTGAATGAAAACTCGGAAGAAGTAAAAAAGATTCTTGATGAGAAAAATAGATCTTACAATATTTCTGTTGGAGATGTGAATCTGCTTTTGAGGTTGATCAAAGGAACGTTAGTTCAATTTTATGACAAGGCATTCATTTTTGCAATAGAAACATTTTATTCAATGCGGTTGTATGAGTATTATGATTATAGAACCGAGTTGGCAAGAGAAATTGAAGGCATTGAAAGAAATGTACTTGTAAAGAATGACATTGATAAATATTCGTCGTATGAAATACTAGTGGGTGGTTCATTTTTTAATTTAAAAGGTGAAGATAGTTTTCTAATTCCTAGGAATGTTGAAGAACATAAAAGAAGAGATTATAGACTTATTTCATTAGATGCGATTAGGGAGTGTTTGATTCCACTTCTGTCACAAGATAAAATAAATGGAAACGAAATAAAACTTTTTAAACTATGCGAATTTTTTGCCTTGCTTATCTTAAGGCGAAAGTATGATCCTGATGAAGATGGTAAGATTAAGGCTAGTGATTATCGTTCGAAAGTTGATATTATATATGCTTCCGAATTTGGTTCGAATCAACGGCAAGTTTGGTTTGATGTGATGTCTTTTTTCTCTAATTTGGTTAATGTGGAAAGATGCTACAATCGTATTGATAAAAGATTTTTGGAGATGGCGAAAAAAAACGACAAATCTTTGTATAATAGTTTATTAAAATATTGTAAAGATAATCGTCCTCATGCTCAAATTAATGAAGAACATCCATTATTATCATATTGTACCATTAGAAATATGGAAATATTGAATGGTTTATTTAATTATGTAAATGCAGAATCTGGTAAAAGAAAATATACTGCAGATAATCGTATATGCTTGATTGAATTTTTTAAGTTGATTCAGGGATATTTCATCAAGTCATACGATGAAAAACCTAAGAAAGAAGATGTAGCAAATAAAGACTGGTATCAGATAGATTTTTATTTTGTAACAGAATTTATTGATCTTTTAAAAGATGTTGATATTAAAGATTCATTTGATAACATATTTAGTAGTAAAAGTAATATAAGCAATAAAAACGCAGATGTTTCAAATGTTAAAGATGCTATTGCAACGATTGTGAACGGTGCAAAAGATGATTCGGATAATAACATTGCTTTGTTAGATGGTGTAATATCGCTTATGGATAATGTAAAAAGTGGAGATGCTGGTAGTAATGATGATACACTTCGATCATTAGGTGGTTTAATCAAATCACTTGCTGAAAAACAAAAAAATAAAATTATTCAGAGAACGGAAGCTATTGAAGTGATTCCAGAAAAAAAAGTTGAACAAAATATTGATTATCCGAAATTAGATGGTGAACTTCGTAGTTTATTCAATGAAAATGTAAGCTACAGATCTGATGCTGTTAAATTAAAATTCAGAGAATGTCTTCGTGACAGAATAATTTTGGATCGTCGCATAACTAGTTGGATTTCTAGAAAATTTAAAAATTCATTAAAGGTATGGACTTATAGCGATATATCTAAATCTATCGGAGATTTTATAAACTACATGCAAAACCGTAAAGAGCGTACATGACAAATTTAAATGCTGTTCTTCAAGTATATTTTGCTGATGCAGATATTTATGATGTATTAAATTCTGCTATTTGGATTAAATCATCTAGTTTTCCAGTGCTATCTATTAGCGAAGGGATGAATGAACAAACATTTCGTCGTCTCTTCATTAGTCATAATTCTATGTACGGAACGGATGTAGTTAGCAATATATATCAGTTGGCTAATAAATGGAGATATATAGAAAATGTTAAGAGGCCTAGTCTTTTTAATATACTTGCTCATGCTACAGATAAAATACTTCGATGGGTGAATGATGAACCCGTATGTGATTATAATAGTTATCTTCGTTGGAATGATATATCCACAATAGTCGGCGAAGATCTTTTGACGTCTTCATATTTAGCAATTCGTTCAGTTCGTGAAAATTTAAAAGTAAGTTCTTTTGCATGGAAACCTTGTATTACTTCTTATAATCCAGAATTGAATCATATAATGGAAAAGGGTCTAGGTGAATTACATTTCCATATGCTAGGTTCTTCTTTAGGATTTGATGTCACCTGGATGTCTTTAATGAATTCAGAAAGCATAGATGGTGGTTTAAAGAATAAATTGGATGGATTAAATAAAAATTTATATGAATGGATAGAAAAAGCACGTGCATCACGAATTTTTTTGTATAAAAGATTAAAATATAAGGACATTGATTTCAAAAAAGATGAATTATATAGACTTTTGAGAGATGATGCTCAATCTCTTCCATATCATGTAGTATACTTAAAAAATGAAATATCAAATGAAAAGATAAATGCTTATTACTTTGGAAAGGATTGTTTTGATTATGCAATAAGTGGTGCAGTATCAGAACGAGACCGAAAAAGATATTATAATGTTCCTTTGATTGGAGAAAGAAAATTATTATACAGTCACCTTAAAGAGATTTTTAGTGGGAATGAAGAATATAGTGACTGTATGCTTCCTTTATATATTTACATACTTGTAAAAAATAAATTTCGCAGATATATTGTCCAAAATGATTCCATAAAGGGATTTTCTTATTTCCAAGAAATTCAATCTCGAAAAAATAAGTATATAAAAAATGTATATAAAAAACTATTTGCATTTATGGCTGTGCAAACGACAATTGGTAATCAACCTATACAAAAATTGGAAATGCGAATTACTCCTGAATATAATTCACCTAAATTAAAAAAAGCTTTGAGAGAATATAATGTTGCTGTCAATGATGATTCGTTAAGGTTGGAAGAAGCGAATGTTATTTACACAAAAAAAGCAAAAGTAGGTTATGTTATTCATTTCCTTAAAAGATCTGAAAAAAATGTGATAAAAAAATAGATAGAGATTTATCATGTCGACATAGTAAATACAGAAAGGATTTGGAGAAGCAGGCGGAGGCAATTGCACAGTTAATTCGTGATAATAGTATGTATGTAAAAGGAGGATTCCGTCCTTATTTTTGCAATAATAAAAAATTTGCTGAAAAAATTAAAAAATGTTCATATATCTATCCAATTGTAGGGATTGACGCTGCTAGTTCAGAATTTGGGTGTCGTCCAGAAGTTTTTGCACCAGTTTTTAGGCGTTTAAGAGCCGTTTCTCGTAAAAATACCTTGGATTCGTTATACGAAAAACATGATATGCAGCTTGGAAGAACTTTTCATGTAGGTGAGGATTTTTATGATATTGTCGATGGATTGCGAGCTATTGATGAATGTATTTTTTTCTTGAATTTTGAAAGTGGTGATCGTATAGGTCATGCTGTATCTTTAGGTATAGATGCATATAGTTATTATAAAACTCGAAACTTTAATATTGTTTTGCCAAGGCAAATTTTACTTGATAATGCAGTATGGCTTCTTAAAAAAATGGAGGAATATTCTATTAATGACTCATATGGCACGAAATATAAATTAAAGGAAATTTTTGAGACTTATTTTCGCACGATTTATAGTAAAATAGATGCATCGATAGAAGATTATTATGCATCTTGGATGTTACGTGGTGATGAACCGTCTCGTACAAAGGATAGTTTGCAATCTGAATGGAAAATATGTGCGAAAAATAATTTTAAGCCTATTCTTAAGCAAATACGCAATAATTCCAAAGCAATGGATCTTTATCAGTATTATCATTATTCAAAAGATGTAAAAGATAAAGGAGAAGAAATTGCTGAATATCAACTTGATGATGGTGATGTACTTGTTATACGTGAAGTTCAAAAGAAAATGCGACAGAAAATTGCGCGTGAGAAAATTGCTATTGAAACTAATCCGACTTCAAATTTGAGGATTACTGATATTGATCGTTATTCAAAACATCCGATAACAGTATTTTATAATAGAGGGTTGAAGCCGAATTATGATCCAGATCAAATAATGGTTTCCATCAACACTGATGACCAAGGTGTTTTTGCGACATCGTTAGAAAAGGAATATGCTTTAATTGCTTGCGCTCTTGAAAAGAAACGTAATGACGATGGTTCTCCGACATATTCGCCCAAGGATATATATAAATGGTTAGATGATGTTCGAGAATCTAGCCTTGTAAGTAGTTTCTTGGATGATGAAATGAGTTAAAAACAAAATAGGCCATCGTTCTTCACGATGACCGTTTTAAATGCTTTAGATCCTTCGACATCGCTCAGGATGACGCTTTCATTTTATGGATTCTCTTCCGCGTTACACTTGGTCGAGAATGACGCCTTGGGCCGCTGATGAAATCTTACTTTATATCAAACTGAACTTTCGGGGCTACGCTTGCTCCAGCGTCAGCGGAGAAGAGGGCTTTCGGGGAGGCGCCTGCGAAACCTGCGACGAGGTTTGTCGGGAACTGGCGAATGGTGGTGTTGTAGGCCTGCACGGTTTCATTGTAGCGCTTGCGTTCCACGGCGATGCGGTTTTCGGCGCCTTCGAGTTGTACGCGGAGTTCTTGGAAGCTCTTGTTGCTCTTGAGATCGGGATAGTTTTCGGAGACGGCCATTAAGCGCTGGAGGGCACCACTGAGGGAGCCTTGCATTTCCTGGAAGCGTTTGAGAGCGGCTTCGTCGTTCATGAGGCTTTCGTCGAGTTTGATGGTTCCGCCCATGCGGCTGCGCATTTCCATGACTTCGGTGAGGGTGCTCTTTTCGAAGTTGGCTTCGCCTTGCACGGTGCTGACGAGATTCGGAATAAGGTCAAAGCGGCGCTGATAGGTGTTTTCGACTTGTGCCCACTGTGCCTTTACGCCTTCTTCGAGGGCGATGATGTTGTTGTAAGTGCTGATGCCTTTTCCTACGATGATTACGAGGACAATAGCGATGATGATGAGAGCTTTTTTCATTGAGACTCCGTTTTTTTTCGATTTACGATGAGTAATATAAAAATTTCGGGATGTGTAAGGAGATTCCCGCTCAGAGGCGGGAATGACAATGCTGATTGTGCGCGGTTCCTTTTCCTGTCTCCCCTACTGCACCACTAGCGATTTTTCGTAGATGTAGTCGATGTCTTCGGGGGTGATTTTTCCGGGGACGAGGTCGAGTTTGGAGTGGTTCGTTTTCATCGCGGCGGCGAACTTGTCTCGCATTTCGCGGGTGACGCTGCATGTGCCGATGAGCTTGCGGAGCATTTCCCTGAATTCTTCGACGTTTTTGAGTCCCAAAAGCGAGAGGATTTTTTCGACGTCTTGCGGAACGAACTTGGCGCAGACTTCGACATAGGCGGCGAGGAAGTATCCGACTGCGGGGCCGTGCGGAACGCCTGCGTGGAGCGTAAGGTCGTAGCTCATTCCATGCGGTACTGCGGTGCTTGTCTGTGCGATGGACATGCCGGCAATTGTCGAGGTTAGCATGAGTTTTTCGTACAAACTTGCATCAATCGGCGCGGCATTTTCAGCAGCATTTCCTGTGGCATTTTGCGCGGCGCTTAGTGCTTCCTTGCTTTCGCCCCAAAGCTTGAGTCCGTATTCCGGGCACATGCGGTTGAATAAATTCGATTTCACGTTGAGGATGCTTTCGACCATGTGGGCTAGCGCATCGACCGCGGTGTTTACAATCAACTGCTTTTTGGCGGAGGCGAGGTATTTGCCATCAACGAGTGCGAGCACGGGGAAAATGACGTGCGGGATGCTCTTCTTGAGATTGATTTTGTGGTTCGTGATGATAGAAACGGGTGTTGCTTCGGAACCGGTTCCGCATGTTGTCGGAACTGCTACAACGGGCGCGTGGTCGAGCGGATGGCTCGGCGCTTTGTGAAGTTCGTCTGCATCAACATCGGGATTCACGAGGAGGAGTGCCACTGCTTTGGCGGCATCGATGGCGGATCCTCCCCCAATGCCGATGATAAAGTCGGCTTTGAATTCACGGGCGGTTTGTGCTGCCTTCCCCACTGTATTTGTTGACGGGTTTTCTTCGACCTCGCTGAAAATCAGGTATGGAATTTCACCTGCGTTCAAGACGTTTGTTACATCGTTCAGTGAACCGTTTGCGGCAGCGGAATTTCGCCCGGTCACAATGAGCGCGCGCTTCCCTACCGCGAGTATATTTTGTGCGTGATTTTTGACGCAGTCTTTTTCGACGTAGATGTCCGTGGGTACAAAAAATCGCATGGTGTTCCTTTGAAAATTACTGCATCAGCCATTCTTTATTGAACCACTGATAAAGTCTTGCTTGTTCGGAGCGGTTCTTGATAAGCCATTGCGCAAATGTCGGGCGGTCAATGGGTTCGCAGATGGTGTAGATAAATGCTTCAACTAATCCTTCGCGGATAAGTCCCTGATAAAATCTCTGGATGGGGTCATCGATTTCGTCGGTGAAGGCGATGAGCTTGATGTTTTTTCTCAGAATGTGGATTAAGAATTCAGTTTGTTCTGCCGAGGAGGAATCCTTGTCGTAGAGTTTGCGCTTGCCGAGTGTGTCTGTCACGAGCATAGTTTGGATGGCGAGCAAAAATTCGTTGTTGACGGTGGAATCACTATCGGTCTGTTTGATTTTGGGTGTGTTCACCTCGACTTTATTGTCTTTCACGAGAACAAATGATTTTGTTCGGCCGTAAAGTCTCGAAAGGTTATCGCGGATGATTTCGGCTTTTTTGGAGATGAACGTGGAATACATCGTATAGGCGTAAAATGCGGGCCACTTGCCGGTTTGACTTGCTAGGAATCCTGCGTAATAGTAGCAGCCTTCGTGCGTGCGCGTGTTGTTAATGCTACGCTTGATCCAGGCATAGGCGCTATCGGCGTTGTTCTTGCGCATGTAGGTGATGGTTGCGTTGTAGGGGATGTTTGCCGAGTTGGGCGTTTTTTGGAATCCTTCGCGGTAGACTGCGAGCGCGGAGTCGGGCATGCCTTTTTCGTCGTAGATGCTTCCGAGCAGGCTATAGAGATTTTCGTTGATAGATTCTGTTTTGAGCTTTGTCGCGGCTTTGGCGTAGGTGAGAGCTTTGTTTAAATCTCGCTTGGCATGGTACGTAAAAGCCATCTCGTATTTGACGAGTGCGTTTTTGGGATCCTTCTTTTCGGCCTGTTTGTACTTGGCGATGGCATCGTCGAATTGACCTTGTTCGTGGAACTGGACGCCTTCGTTTACGAGGCGTTCGACCGCATCAGCATTTTTGTTGGCTGTATTTGAAGCCGCAAAAATTGAGGTTGTGGCGATGCAAAAAAGGAGTGCAATGGATTTTTTCATGATAAATTATTTTTTTAAAGTATAGAGGATAGCGGAGTAAAATTCGCGGACATCGTCCCAGCGGTAATACGGGGCAGCGGGGCATTTATCCTTGTTGGTGTCCTTACATTCGATGGGGAGTGTCTGCTCGATTTCGTTGTACAGGACTTTTACGAGGATGGAATTATTGCCGGAGGACTTGTAGAATACCATTTGCAGGTTTGCTGCCATCGGGATAATCTTGAAGTCATTCCATTGTTCGTGCAATTTGGTGAGGTCCGAAACTTTTGCGCTTGCGAAGGGGAGTTGCATCAAGGCAGCGAGGGGGAGGAGTGTTGCATCGTGACCAAAGCGGAGTGTGGCTGCAATTGGTGTTTGGGCTGTGCGTGCATTTGTCGATGTATCCAAGGCAATCGCTTCATCGGCTTCGTCAAGAATGTTTTGTAGTGTGGGGGCCGCAGATTTGAGTCCTTCGGAACTTGCGATGAGCGGACTTGTACCGACAAGACTGTACCACCAAGCGTTCTGGGCTTTCCAGCGTGTGATTTTTTCTTCGGTCGTGAAGAGATTTACGATGGAGTCGGCAGGGATTTTTGCGTTTGCTGCAATGTCATCGAGCAATTGCTTGTCCATGCCTTGGAGCGATGTAGCAATTTCAAAGAATCGGTTGTAGAATTTGTCTGTTTCAATATTTTTTACAACGTAATTACTGTCATTGAAGAGCTTTTTCAAGAATGGTTGCGGGTTCACGTTTTTCCACAACTTGTCGCTTTCGTCCGTGTAGGCCTTGACCTTCGAATAGTCGAGTTTGCCCCAATCGAAAGCGCTGATGAACTTCATGTAGCTTTTGCCAGAGATGAGTTCGGGCTTGATTTTCGGATTGAGCGAACGGAGTTCTCCGTTGAACGCGGCCATGCTCACGATGCAGCGTCCACTTGTGCTTGCGTACGCTTTCACGCGCGGTGTAACTTTTTTGCCACCGATTTTCCAGTCCTTGAAGACTTCCCTAAAATTCTTGTACATGCGGCTTGCGATTCCCTCGTGCTGCTTGACTCCCACTTGCGTGAGATCTCCTTTGCGCGGGGCGGCGTCATTTGCGAGTACCTTGGCGTAGGCGAGCGCCTGTTTACCGATTTCGGTGAGTTTCTGGGCGGAATCGGCTTTTGAAAGGGTTTCGAAAAGGTAGGTGTATTCTTCGTCGCTGTGGTGGTAACGGCTACCGTGGCGTCCGTAATGGCTGATATAGAACGGCTTGTATCCGGCGGGAATCTTGGCGTAATTGGTATTTACAGGTTCCGGGTATACGAGATAATTGCTCGATGTGAATTCGGGATGTTTTGCAAGCTCGGCATCACTTGTTTGGGCGTTGAGGGGGGCTACAAGGAAAAATCCTGCTGCAAGTAAAAAAAAGCCGTTTACGAAATCCATTTTTTTCATGCCACTAATATAATATATTGATGGTTTTGTTTAAGTAAACTAAATTCAAAGTTTCGTTTTAAGGCCCCGCCCGCATGATTTTTAAGGCGATTAGCCTATATTTCAAGTTGAAACGAAAAAATTGTGGCACATCTTTTGCTACTTTTAACCACGTTTAATTTTAAATCATGCCCGGCGGGAATCCGAGGGCAATTATAAAGGATAACCATGAGCATTGTAGATACAGTACTCCATAAGATTTTTGGTACACCTCATGAACGTAAGGTGAAGCAGCTCCGCCCGGTGATTGCAAAGATTCACGAAGCCTGTAAGGCCCTTGCAACGTTGGACGACGCTGAACTCGCTGCAAAGAGTGCGGAATTTCGCGAAAAACTGAATAACGGCGCAACGCTCGACGATATCAAGGTTGAAGCATTTGCGGTTTGCCGTGAAGCTTGCGACCGCCGCTTGGGTATCTTCAATATTTTCAAGCCGGAATTTGGCTTTGATTTTAGCCGCCTCGGCCCGGAACTTCAGGAAGCTGTGAACAAGGCCAAGGCCGAACTCGAAAGTGGCAAGAATGAATGGGAAGTCTACCTCCCGGCAGCTCTTTATGCCAAGGTTCGTGAACTCTATCCGGAATCTGTGAAGCCGTTCCGCATGTTGCCTTTTGACGTGCAGATGATCGGTGGCTTGGTGCTTCACGAAGGTGCAATTGCAGAAATGGCAACCGGTGAAGGTAAGACGCTTGCCGCTGCTCTCCCGGTTTACTTGAACGGTCTTTCGGGCCATGGCGTGCATGTGGTGACGGTGAACGATTACCTCGCTGGCCGTGACGCAAAGCAGATGGGCTTGGTCTATAAGTTCCTCGGTCTTACGGTTGGTCTTATTATCAACGGCCTCAATCCGGAACAGCGCCGCGAAAGCTACAACTCCGACGTGACTTACGGTACCAACAATGAATTCGGTTTCGACTATCTCCGTGACAACATGGCTGTTGAACCGAACCAGCTCGTGCAGCGCGAACTCAACTTCTGTATCGTTGACGAAGTCGACTCTATCTTGATTGACGAAGCCCGTACGCCGCTTATCATCAGTGGTCCGGCCGAAGACGCTACCGAAAAGTACGCAAAGGCAAACGAAATTTCGAAGCAGCTCGTCCGCAACAAGGACTTCTCTGTCGATGAAAAGGACAAGAACATCCAGTTTACCGAAAAGGGCGTGCTCCACATCCAGGACTTGATGCACATTACGAACCTCTATGGCGAACATGCCGACTGGGTTCACTTCCTCGATAACGCTCTCCGCGCTTGGTACCTCTTCGAGAAGGATGTCGACTACATCGTGCGTGATGGCGAAATCATCATCGTTGACGAAAACACGGGTCGTTTGATGGAAGGCCGCCGCTACTCTAACGGTATCCACCAAGCTATCGAAGCCAAGGAAGGCGTGCAGATCCGTCGCGAAAACCAGACGCTTGCAACGATTACGTTCCAGAACTACTTCCGTATGTACAAGAAGCTCTCGGGTATGACCGGTACGGCAGAAACCGAAGCAACGGAATTCATCAAGATTTACAACATGAACACGTGGGTCATTCCGACGAACAAGCCGTGCATCCGTAAGGACTTGCAGGACCTCGTTTATAAGTCCGAAGATGCCAAGTGGCGCGCCATTGTTGCTGAAATCAAGGAACGCCATGCGAAGGGCCAGCCGCTCCTCGTGGGTACGGCCTCCATCGAAAAGTCTGAAATCCTCCACGGCATGCTCGAAAAGGAAGGCATCCCGCACGAAGTCTTGAACGCCAAGAACCATGGCCGTGAAGCTGAAATCATCCAGTACGCAGGTCACAAGGACAAGGTGACGATTGCAACGAACATGGCTGGTCGTGGTACTGACATTGCTCTTGGACCGGGAGTGACTGAACTCGGCGGTTTGCATGTGCTCGGTACTGAACGTCATGAATCTCGTCGTATCGACAACCAGTTGCGCGGTCGTTCCGGCCGTCAGGGTGACCCGGGTTCTAGCCAGTACTTCCTCTCCCTCGACGATAACTTGATGCGTATCTTCGGTGGCGACAACGTCAAGAACCTCATGAACCGTTTTGGCGTGGGCGAAGACGAAGTGATTACCCACCCGATCGTTTCCCGTTCTATCCGTGGTGCACAGCGCCGCGTCGAAAGCCAGAGCTTCGATATCCGTAAGCACTTGCTCGACTACGATAACGTGATGAACGAACAGCGTAAGGTGATTTACGGGCTGCGTCGCCGTATCTTGAACGGTGAAGATATCCGTGACGAAATCATGAACCGCATCGAAGATGCTTGCGATATCAAGGTTTCCGCTTACATTCCGGCCAAGAGCTATCCGGAACAGTGGAAGCTCGAAGACTTGCATGCAGACTTGCAGCGCACGCTCGGCATGGAATACAACTTGACGCTTGAAGATGCAGTGACGAAGACACCGGAACAGGTGCTCGATGAAATCATCGACCTTTGCAAGGTGCGTTACGACAAGCTCACGAAGATTATTCCGGATGCTGACTTCCGCAATATCGAACGCCGCTTCCTCCTTATGACGATTGACCAAGTTTGGAAGGAACACTTGTATGCTATGGACCAGTTGAAGGATGCTATCCGCTTCCATGGATACGCCCAGAAGGATCCGCTGATGGTGTACAAGAACGACGGCTTCAAGATGTTCGAAAGCTGCCTCGAAAAGATTGCAACACTTACGGCTCTCCGCATTTTGAACATCCGCATCACGCTCCCGAACGGTGTGACGGTCTCTCCGGACCAGCTCCAGCTTAAGAGCCAGGAACAGATTGATGCCGAACGCAAGGCTGCTGAAGAAGCTGCTGCTAACGCAGGTGAAAATGGCGCCTCCGACGTCATTGCGAGCGAAGCGAAGCAATCTCAAGAAACTTCTGAACAGCTGAGTGCCGATGGCGCCAAGGCCGCAGGCCTCGCCGGTCAGGCAGCTTCTTCTGAAACGAATGCTCTTTCTGAAGATCAGCAGGCTCAGCCGATGCCGCAGAGCGCGCTTCCGGGCACTCGCCCGAACCGTGTGAACCCGGCTCTCGCTGCCGCGGTGAAGCGCGCCCAACAACAGGCCGGTGCAAAGCTCGGTCGCAATGACCTCTGCTGGTGCGGTTCTGGCCTCAAGTACAAGAAGTGCCACGGCAAGGACGTGGAATAATCCTTAACTGTTACCCCGGCCAGTCTTCCAGACAATGTGCCGGGGTCTCCTATAAAAAAATTGAAAACAGCGAAGAAATTTTTCAGCCTCGAAGGCATTGATGGTTCCGGCAAGTCAACGCAAATTGACTTGCTGGTTTCTGCACTTGAATCCGAAGGTTACAAGGTTGTGCGTTTGCGTGAACCTGGTGGTGCGAAAATTTCTGAGCGCATTCGTGAACTGCTCTTGGATCCTGCATTCAAGGGCATCATGGCTGACGATACCGAACTCTTGTTATACAATGCTGCACGCGCCCAGGTGATTCACGAAATCATCCAGCCTGCGCTTGATGCAGGAAATATCGTTATCGCCGATCGTTTTGCGTGGAGCACATTTGCTTATCAGGGCTACGCCCGTGGGCTTGGTGCAGACAAAGTACAGCGCCTCACAGAACTCACGTGCGGCGGTTGCTTCCCGGAACTTACCGTGGTGCTTGACTTGACTGTCGAGGCAAGCCGCAAGCGCATGGCGACTCGTGGCGGAGCACCTGACCGTCTTGAAAGCGAAAAGGCGGAATTCTTTGAACGCGTCCGTGAAGGCTACTTGGCCGCCGGCCGCGATTACAGCGATGTCGTGAGTGTTGTCGATGCCGACCGTACTCCCGATGAAGTCCATCGTGATGTCCTTTCACTCATCCAGGCGAAACTGAAATGATATTCTTTTTTATTCTCATTTTCGGCGTGTTTTTCCTGTTCATGAATGTCAGGAATGTAGCGCCAGGAATCAAGGGGAGCATTATTGCCGGTATTTCGGTAATCCTCCTCCCTGTATGTTTTCTGTTTAGGACAAGTTATTTTGCTTCGCTTGGCATGTCGTTTTTTGCGGTATGGCTTTGTGAAGCCTTGATGCTTTATATCCTCTGGTGGGTTGTCCGCGGCATCCGCCGTGCCATCGTAAAGAAGCCGATTAACCCACGCCTTGTCATTTCGGTATCGAGACTTTTGCTTTTTGTCTCTGTGCTCCTTGCAGTCATATTCCGCATTGTGGGTGTGAGCGCAAATGATAATTTCCATGTCCGTAGTTTCAAGGTGGCTATTCCGACAGAACGTGAATTTACGGCGGTCTTCTTTAGTGACCTCCACATCGACCCGTTATCCAACCGCGAAAAGATGGAACGCATTGTGCACGTGTCCGACAGTCTTCACCCGGACTTGGTTCTTTTTGGCGGTGATTTTGCAGATGTTCTGGATTCGACGCTATCTGCTTGGGAATATGACTTTTTAGTGCAAAAGTTGGCGGCAACTGCCAAGGTGGCTGCAATTGCTATCGACGGAAATCATGAAGGGTTCATTGAACGCGAAGGTGGCGACTACAAAAAATGGATGCAGAATAACGGCTTTGTCGTGCTTGAAGATTCTACGGTCTGTACGTCGTTTGCCTGCATTACCGGTCGTGTAGACTACAGCGTTGCCAAAATGCGCGATGTCGAACGCAAGCCGCTTTTTGATTTGCGCCCTCCGATGGAGGCTACAAAACTCCCCTGGTTGCTCTTGGATCACCAGCCGCGTGGCATCGAAGAAGACCACCCCGGTCGTCGCCCCGACTTTGCCATGTCCGGCCACACTCACAATGGGCAATTCTTCCCGGGAACAGTAATTATTAATTGGGTCTGGCGCCTTGCATACGGCCTTGGCGAGCTGGATCAGGTCAAATGGCTAGTCTCTAGCGGTGTTGATTCATGGGGACCGCCTGTCCGTGTCGGTAGCGATACCGAAATTTGGTTCCTCCGTTTTGTGCCTGACAGACTTTAATGTCATTCAGTGTCAAAATACATTAACTATATTTGAAACAACTATGACTCTTTGTTTAGAATCGGATCAGTTAGAAACCGTACAGAGAATACTTGGGCTCCATTTTGAGGGCTTTGAAGTTTGGGCGTACGGCACGCGTGTCACGGGTGTGGATTTGACCCCGGATACGGATTTGGAATTGGCAGTCATTTCGGATTCTCCTATTGCCCTCGATGATATGACTTCGGTGGAGAAGGCGTTTGTCGAAAGCGGACTCCCGTTCCGCGTAGATGTAATCGACTGGTCTAAGCTCCCTGAATCTCTTCAAAAGCAAATCAAGAAAGAACATTTTGTAATACAGGAGGCCGCCGATAGCTTCCAGTAAGACGGCGAGGTTAAATATGAATCGCTTGTTTCCTCTATTTCTAGCTGCAATTCTTTCGACTTCGGTTTTTGCACAGGACGATGTCGAAAAGGTAAAGCAGGTGGTCAAGAGTGGCCGCTGCTCGGATGCGATTGCTCCGCTGCAAAAAATTTATGGTTCTTCGTTCCGTAAGCTCGAAGGCGAAAAGGCTTCTGTCATGCTGGCGGAATGTTACCTCCGCACTGGCAAGAAAGACGCCGCTCACGATGTGGCATCTCGCTTCTTGGAATACCATGTGAAGTCCGCTTACCGCGAACGTATGGAACTTGCCCGTGCTGTTGTCGATGTCGAAAAGGGCTCTGTGTTCGATGGCGTCGAAGCTATGCTCCGCGTGCTTTCTTACTCGACCAATCCGGCTGCCCGTTCCCATGCAAAGGATGTAGTTAT
The DNA here is from genome assembly GCF_900143015.1 of Fibrobacter sp. UWB11. Lineage (NCBI taxonomy): Bacteria > Pseudomonadati > Fibrobacterota > Fibrobacteria > Fibrobacterales > Fibrobacteraceae > Fibrobacter > Fibrobacter sp. UWB11. The sequence goes on from NZ_FSRT01000002.1 coordinate 855,250, forward strand.
CCAGACATTGGCTGCTTCGCTCCTTACGGCCGACCAGCTCCAGTCCTTGCTCGAAAAATATCCCGTCGACCGCGAAGTGATGGGATGGATGCAACTCCAGATCGGCCGCGAATGTCAGAATGCCAAGCGCTATCGCGCTGCAAGATATTGGTACAAGAAAGTCCTCAAGACGACCTCTTCCGAAAACTTGCAGAAGACCGCCAAGAAGGGTATCAGCGCTCTTGAAGGTCTCGGTGCAGGCCTTCCGACTGTTCTCGTTCTCGCTCCGCTTTCTGGTGATTACGCAGAATTCGGTGCCGCCGCCGTTCAGGGTTCTCTCCTTGCATACGAACAGGCTGGACTCAAGGGCAAAGTGAATATCATTTTCCAGGATACGCATGCCGATGCTGCTATCGCTCTCATGCGCACGCAGCGTGCTGTCAATCAGGATAGCATTATCGCTATTGTCGGTCCTATCATGAGTGCTCCGGCAACGGCTGTGGCTGCATGGCTTGGTGCAAACTTCCAGCATGTGCCGATGCTTACCCCGACTGCAACCGATGCAGGCATCGCAAAGCTTGGTCCGAATATTTTCCAGGTGAATATCACTATGGATATTCTCGCTCAGACCATTGCAGACTTTGCTATCAAGTGCCTTGATATCCGCGAGTTTGGCGTGATGAGCCCGCTTGGTGAATTCGGTACTGCTATGTCCGAAAGCTTTACCAAGGCTGTTGAACGCCGTGGCGGTGCAGTTGTTGGTTTCCGTAATTACGAAGAAGGTCGTCCGGACTACAAGACGGAATTCAATCTTCTCCGCGATGTACGCTTTACTCAGGAAAACCGCCGTCGCAATATTGCCAAGGGCTTGAGCGACCTCAATACTGTGAATCCGAGAGATCGCAAGATTTACCTCGCTGATTCTACTAGTGATTTCCCGGGCCTCTTTATTCCGGCTACAAACCCGGCTGATGCAGGCGCTATGGTAAGCCAGGCTGCATTCAACAAGGTTTCTGGTACATATCTTGGAACGTCTGGCTGGTATGGCCGTGAACTCTTGATTCAGGGCAAGCGCCTTGTTGAAGGTTCTTTCTTCAGCGTTCCGGATATCGATATGAACAAAGGAAATGTCGCCTATACGAACTTTGTAAAGGACTTTACAGCTCGTTGGGGTGTTGAACCGGGTGAAGATAAAGTAAGTGGCCTTAGCTACGATGCTGCAAATATCATCTTCACGGCCTTGAATGCTATTACGGGCAAGCAAGACGACATGACGCATTATATCAATGCAACGAAGGACTTCAAGGGTATTTACGGTGACATCAAGTTCCGTCGTGGTGCAAATGCCAATACGCGAATCGTGACCGTGAACAAGGGCAAGTTCGAAGTCGTCACCACTTGCGAAAAGCAGGATGCGGCTGAAAAGGGTGCAAAGTCCAAGAAAAAGAAATAATTGACTTGTCATCCTGAGGGCAAAGCCCGAAGGATCCATAATTTCTCGTTTAAAAAAAAGAGCCCTGTGGTTAAAACCACAGGGTCTTTTGCTAGGAGGAGAATTATGCCCTATCCCTGTCAGCAGCATGCTGCAATGCATGCTGCCACAAAATCTGCCGATTCACCTTGTTGGTAGTAGGCGTAAAGGTTCGAGTCATCCATGACATCTTCGAGGTTTACGCCGCTTGTGGAGGTCAGTTCATCTTTAATCCGTTCCTTGAAGGTTTGGAACCCCGTATGGAACAGGTAGTAAAGAGCCGTGGTCTGCGTTTTTTGGAGCATCTTCATGGAAACCTCCGTTTTTTTATAAATCTCTCATTCCAACTCGTTCTAACTTCCCTTGCATCAACAACTTAGAATTCAAAAATGTCTAAAATTGTTGATAAAATGTTTATTTCTTATTAGTATCTATTGTATTTATACATTTTTTTACATTCAGAAACAAGCCCTAGCCATATTCCAAAGTGGAATGTGGTGATGCAGGTCGAAAGTTTCTAAATTGTCCATAATGCTAAAGAAATATATAGTTCCGCTTTTAATGGTCGCCGGCATTTCGTTTGCCGACGAAAATACTTTTGCGCTTTCTCCGGCCCAAAATGAACTTGCTGAAAAGATCACGCAAAAGACGATGGAACTTAACTATGTCGAGGCATTCAACTTAGCCCGCAAGCTCCGCCTAGAAAACGATGGTGTTGGCTGCGTGTTCCAGAACATCATCCGCGTAAGCATGTACGACGACAAGGGCGATACAACGTCGCTCAAGGTTGCTGCCAAGAATCTTGAGACCTGCAAGACCGAAGGCCTGTGGGATGCGCTTCGCAATTTTGAGATTGGTTACGTGCTCACGGAAACGGGACATTCTGTTAAGGGTGCTATGCAGACCCGCTCGGCGGCGAATCAGTTTGAAGATGCCAAGGATTTTGAGTCGAAGGCGTTTTACTCCATCTATGCCTATTACGTCGACAACAGCTTTGGTTGGCTCCCGTTCAAGTCGGATAACCGGGAATCGTACCTCAAGATTCTTGATTCCGGCTCATTGCGCTCGGCCCGGTTTTGGCCGCTGTTCCTGACACCGCTTATATGGATGCACTACGACCGCAAGGATTTCAAGACGGGTCTGTCCCTTGCCGAACGCGGACTTAAAAAAGCACCGAATCATCCGGTGATGCTCCAAATCAAGGCCGATATGCTTTACAGGTTGAACCGTTACGATGAGGCTGCAGCCATTTACGAAAAGAGTGCTGCCGACTATCTCGAACGTACCGGAAAGACAATTCGCTATTGGTGTTCTGTCTTGAATCTCATCCGCATTTATCATGACGCGGGTGACGAAGCCAAGGCTAACGAACAGCGCAAGAAACTTAATGACCCGGACTACCAAAAGCAAAAGAAATGGATGCCGGGCTCGCTTCTTGACGATCTCAACGACCGCAAGTTGATTTAAGTAGCAAGTAGACAATGGTTAGGGAATTGCAGTCCTCACAGCTAGAGTGGGGACTTTTTTGAATGTTAACAAAAATTATCGCATAGATTTTAGTACAAGCCCGGTAAAAAAGCGTGTTAATAAGTAGAAGCTCATTAACATATCAGGAGGCTTTATGTCGAGCAAATTATCTGTATTGCGTGTCGGTTTTTTCTTGGATGGTTACACGCTAAAAAAAGTGAACGAGTATTATCTCAAGTATCATCGTTACCATGCGCGCCTTGACTTCAGGGCGTTAAAGGGGTGGGTGAGGGATTATGCTGTAAGGCTTTTGGGCAGGGAGGCTTGTCCGGTCGAGGTGGAGGCGCATTACTATCATCCGTATGTCCGGAGTACTGATGTCGCGGAATTGTCCACTGGCGACGGGATGGATCGCTTTGAAAAGCAGCTTACGCTTGCAGGTTTCGAGGTCCATTATAACACGCCTGATCATGCCAATAAAATGGGACCGAACATGCAACTGGTCGAGGATGCGTACCTTTATGCATATTACCACAAGATTGATGTTCTTGTATTGCTCAGCACGCAGGGGCAGTATTCGACATTGCCGGAGCGGCTCAAGCGGGAAGGTGTCCCGATGCTTCTCCTAGGTTGGAACTTCATGTACGAAAAGGATAACACGACCGTTTGTTGGAAAACGGATTCGTGCTTGCGTGAACTGAGTGGTTATTATGTCGCTATGGAGGACGTTGCCGAAAAGTATCCGCCCAGGCATGGAGTTGCCAGGAATTTGTTCATGCTGCCGTACAGTGCTCGCCCTTCACATTCAAGTCCATGGCGTACTTACCTAAAAAAATTAGTGGATTCAATCGATGATTCCCACAGCGGGTTCGAAAAGGCTAGTTATGAAAAAAGCCCCGCGTTAGCGAGGCTCGGCTGAGAATTAAGTTGTTATTAAATCTTGTCCAATTGTTTCTTGGCCCAGGGGCTTAGGAACGTCCAAGTGAAGCGAAGACCTACAAACCAGGTATCGCCATCGTTGTCGGTATTGAATATTGTCGTATCGAGGTTTGCGCCTTCGACGTTGAGTTCGTTGTAGCGAACTGCGCGGTAACCGCCATAGAGACCGATCGAGAACTGTTCGAACTGGAGTCGAGCTTCAAGTTCGGCATTGAACGTGGCGGCCATGGTGCTGTAGTAACGGTCGCGCATGATAGTCTCTTCATTGGAGGACTTGTCCGTGACGACGTAGTTGGACGTGAAGTGGATGTTCATCATGTTGAATCCGATACCTACTGCCGGAATCAAGTTGAAGAATGCATCTTCGCCGAGCGTCTTCCACCCGAACATCCAGTCGACGCCGTAGTTGAACCAGCGTGCGTCGTAGAGGGGGAATGCTGCCATATTTCCGCTTGTGTCAATGGCGGTCATGGATTTTCTCGGACGTTCAGAAACCTGCGTGATTGCAAAGTTGATGTTGAACCAGGTCATGAACTGCTTGTACTGTGCACCGATATTGAAGTGCAAGTTCGGGTAGAACTTGTTGAACTTGCTGTACTTTGCAGAACCGTAGTATAGGGAAGTGTCGCTGCCGTTCTTGTTTTTGAGTGCTGCGTTAGCAAGGGCGACTGTATTTATGTAGTCGTTGAATGCGGGGAACATGCCGCGGAAATCACCACCGAAGGAAACGAAGCCACGGATGTGGTCCTTGTCGTAAAATCCTTCTTCGGCAGCAGATGAATTAGTGGCAAATGCAAGAATGCTAAATACCACAGCCAAGCATAAAGAGGCTATTTTTGTCTTCATAAAGGCTCTCTCCTAATAGGTATCTTCAAAAGAGATATTAAGTCAAACAATAAAATACATTATCTTCCGGTTTTGTGCATGAAAATTTACGATAGAATGATGAAAAACGGTAAAATAGGCCCATTTTCGCATTTAGTTTTGCCAATTTTGTGTTTTTGGGGCGCCTTGACGGGGATTTTCCTTGTAACAGGGTGCAATAGCGATAAGCAAGATATGAAGGTGGTCACATGCAACGAGGCGGTACATTTTGAGCAGATCGGGAGTGATTATTTCTCGATTGGCCGGTTGTGCGGAGCGGATGTCGCTGTTGTGCGTTCTGTGCTCGGTAAGGATACTATAGTCCATAAGTACGTGATGATGGATTCTGCGACCGCAAGTTTAGGGACGGATTTGCGCCGCCGTGGTTTCCCGGAAGAATGGCAGTCTGCATTTGTGTTGCGCGTTCCGCTCAAGCGGGTGGTTACTCTTTCGACTGCGCAGGTCGGATACATGCTCAGGCTCGGGCTTCGCGACAACATTATCGGCGTCTCGGATGGCCAGTACATTGTAGATAGTATTTTGTATGAACGGGCAAAGCAGAACACTGTTGCAAGTATCGGTTATGATGCAAGTGCCCTGGAAAAGCTCATGGCATTAAGTCCGGACTTGGTTCTTGACTTTACGACAGGCGGTGATTATGATAATTATGAACAAATTGCAAGAACGAGTTTGCCATTGATGCTCACTTCGGAGTGGCAAGAAAATACACCGCTCGCAAAACTGGAATGGATTAAGTTGTACGGAATCCTTTTCGGGATTCGCGCACAAGCCGATTCGATTTTTGAACAAGAGAAGAATAAATACGAAACGCTAAAGGCCTTGATTGCTTTGCCTGCGGCCCGCAATGACGAAATAACTCTGAATTCCCATTGTCCTCGCGTTCTTGCCGGTATGTCCTATGGCGGTGTCTGGCATGCTTCTGGCGGCAATAGCTTTACGGCGAATCTTGTTCGCGATGCGGGTGGCTGTTACCTGTGGGCATCCGATACGTCCCGCGAACTTACTTTCTCGTTTGAGCAGGTCTATGCGCTTGCCGATAGCGTGGACATGTGGGTGAATCCGTCTGCATTTGGTACTGTCGATGAAATCCTCTCGCTGGAACCTCGCGTAAAGAATATCAAGGCATTCAGGGAGAAGAAAATTTTCCAGAATGACGGGCGCAAGGGGCCTGGGGGAGGTAACGATTTTTACGAAGGGGCCATCACTCGACCGGCGGAACTCCTTTGGAATCTTACAAAATGCATAAAAGGCTCCGTTCCGGGTGTAAATTCGATAGATACCAGTTACAAATGGTACAGAAATATCTATAATTTTTAGCGTATGATGTCACACACAGGTATTGGAGATTGGATCGCCGCTCAGTATGATCTTGGTGTACCGTTTTTGCAACAGGTCCCGAGGGATTATGCGGACTATCTTCTTTTGAATTCGCAGATTCGCGAATATGATACTGGCGAGATTATTCTCCAGGGCGGAGTTGAAGGCGATTCCTTCTGCGTTTTGCAGAGCGGGCGTGCTACTATTTGTGGTCAGATTTTACCAGATGGCCATTATAGCGCGCTTGCGACTTTGGAAAGCGGCTCCTGTTTTGGCGAAATGTCTATCCTGTGTAATGAGCCTACTGTCAATACGGTTATTGCCGCTGAAGATGGTTGCACGGTTCTTCACATTCCGAAGGCGGAATTCGTGAAGTTCCTCGACAAGAATCCGAACGTCGTGGTTTACCTTTACAAGGTGATGGCGGATCGCCTCCGCGCAAAGAACCAGGCGTTTGACGAGTTCGAACGTTTGTCGCTTTTGGCTTCGGCAAAGGTGCTTCCGTTTATTGATTTTGCTCAGACAATGGAAAAGAGCCACATTACAGGAACGGTTATTTTCGAATGCTCCGGTGAATCGGGTTTTATCGCTTTCCAGGAAGGTCGAATTTGCTGTGCCAAGTGCGGAAAACTTGCAGGTCCGGATGCTCTCGAAAAGATGCTTTCGTGGGGTGACGAGACGCTGTTCAAGCTGGATACGCACGTGATGCCGGATGTGGTCAACATCAACCAGATGACGGATACGACAAGCCTCATCCTTGATGCACTCAGAAATATTGATGAAAAACAAAGTGCCCGTAAATAGGGCCAAATCGCTGCCCGCTCGTAGGGCAAAGGAAAAAAGATGAATTACGCAGACGCAGGAGTTTCCTTGGCACGTGCCGATGAGGCAATGGTCGGTGTCAAGAAGTCCGTACGTACCACATTCAACCAGGGCGTTCTCGGTGACGTGGGCAACTTCGGTGGCCTGTTCACTCTGAACCACCTCGGCATGAAGGACCCTGTCCTCGTGAGTTCCGTCGACGGTGTCGGCACCAAGCTCAAGGTCGATATCGAAATGGGTACGCATGAACTGCCGGGTCAGGACATCGTGAACCACTGCTGCGATGACATCTTGGTGCAGGGTGCACGTCCTTTGTTCTTCCTCGACTACGTGGCAACGGGCCGTCTTGAACCGGGTGTCATGGACAAGTTGGTTGCCGGTATGGCAAAGGCTTGCCGCGAAAACGATCTCGTGCTCATCGGTGGTGAAACTGCTGAAATGCCGGGCTTCTATGGTCCGGGTGACTACGATATCTCCGGTACTATCGTGGGTGTCGTGGAACGCGAAAACATCATCGACGGTAAGAAGATCAAGCCGGGTACGATTATCCTCGGTCTCCCGTCTACGGGTCTCCATACAAACGGCTATTCTCTTGCTCGTAAGGTCCTCTTTGACGTGGCTGGCTACAAGGTCGACACTGTTGTGGACGGTATGGACAAGTCCATCGGCGAAGCTCTTGCAACTCCGCACCGCAGCTACTACCCGAGCCTCATCGATCTTTGCAACAAGAAGAAGATCCAGGGTCTCGCTCACATCACCGGTTCTGGCTACCAGGGCAACATTCCGCGTATCCTTCCGGACAACGTTGATGTGATTATCGACCGCACCACGTGGGATCCTCCGATGATCTTCAAGCTCATCCAGCAGGCTGGCTCTGTTGAAAAGGACGAAATGTACTCCACGTTCAACATGGGCATGGGCATGCTCATCTTCATCGACCCGGCTGACAAGGCTGAAGTCGTTGCTCACCTCGAAGCTAAGGGTGAAAAGTGGACACAGATCGGTGAAGTCGTCGCTGGCTCCAAGCAGGTGAAGTTCCGCGACTAGTCATTAGTAGTTGGTCATTGGTTATTGGTTTAAATAATCGCGCCTTTGGCGCCTAACTAAGGCTGATGACTATTGGCTAATAGCTAATAACCAAAAGGCTTGCGTGTAAAGCGCGGCCTTTTTTGTTTCTTCTCACATTATCGCTTTCAAAAATCTTTTTTTCGTGCCTTTTGCCTTAATAAAATCTAATTTTAGACGAGGTGTAAAAAGGAAAATTATGAAAAAACGTTTATTGAGTTCTTTATGTGTCGCAGGTGCTGTGGCCATGTTTGTTGGTTGTGGTGATGATGCCGCTACGCCGTTTGCTCCTACGCCGGCTTCGTCGTCGAGTTTAGTTTGGGATAACCAAAGCAGTTCTAGCAATGGCGCGAATAACAATTTAGGTTCTAGTTCTTCTGTGGTGCCGGAATCTAGTGTCTCTAATCCAGGTTCTAGCTCTTCCGTTATTGTTCCGCCGGGCTCTAGCTCCAGCGTAGTCAATCCGCTGCAGTCTAGTTCGTCTGTAAATCCGTCTTCTAGTGCAACTCCGACTTCTTCTGCAACGGAGAGCTCTAGCAGCAACGCTCCGAATCTCGACGAGAATGGTTTCCCGACTCTTGAATCTTACGGTCCGCCTCCTGAGTCTTATACCAAGGACATTCTGAGCAATGGCAAGACCGGTTGGAGCAGCCGTTATTGGGATGCTTGCAAGCCGCACTGTTCTTGGCTTAGCAGTGTTGATACCTCGAGCGAGGAGACATATCAGGCCGGTCGCACCGTGGCGCGCAACTGCAATATTCACGACGTAGAAGTTCCTGCATTTACGCTTGGACATGCAGTACAGCAATACTGGATGGGTTACGAAGGCACGAATAGCGCTTGCGTCAACTCGAATGCCGGTGGTACTTATACTTGTACGGACATGGCACCTATCCAGGTGAACGAGAATCTTTCGTACGGCTACGTGGCGGGTTCTGGCGGTCTTTACAAGTACGGCTGTGGCAAGTGCTACCATTTGCAATATAATGGCGGCAACCATGCTAATGATGTCAAGGCGACCCACAAGGCTCTTAAGGGTAAGCATATTGTGGTGATGGTTTCCAATATCGGTTACGATGTGGAAGATGGCCAGTTTGACTTGATGGTGCCAGGTGGTGGCGTGGGTGCCTTCAATGCTCTCTCTACTCAAATTGGTGTGCCTGCTAGCGGTCTTGGTGCCAATGGCGGTGGATTCTTGTCAGAATGTCAGATCTCTCTTGGTTGGGATAACACCGTGGAAGCTTATCAGCAATGCGTCCTCAATAAGTGCGACGAGGTCTTCAAGGACTGGCCGAACCTGTTGCGCGGTTGCCGCTGGTATGCGGAATGGTTTATGGCTGCCGACAACCCGACATTCAACTGGGAAGAGGTGGAATGCCCACAGTACCTCATTGACCACTATATGACCAAGTTCAATACGACCAAAGAAAATCGCTGGCGTTGGCATGACGATTGGTCTGATTACAAGAAAGGCGACGTGCTTGACACGGTTTACTGCTGGAAAGATGGTGAAAACCCGAATGACCCGAATGGCAAGGGTGCTGGTTGTCAACCATAATTTTAAAAAGATAATTTGTTGTAAAAGTCGCAAATCGCGAACAAAATTCAACAATTGCAATCGAAAACGTCCCGGAAGCTCCGCTCCCGGGCGTTTTTTTTTACCCCGTCACACTGAACGAAGTGAATGGTCCAGTCATTTCTCGTCCCCGGCAAAAAGATTTCTGTTTACAGAATGTGAATAATCTGTCGTGCCGCGGCGCACATCCCGTTTTTTCCGAAAAAAGTGAAAAAAAGTGAAATTTTTTCACTTTTACCCCTTGCAAAGTCATCGTAAAATTCTATAATTGGCGCCGTTCCTGAGAGACGAGGCCGAAACGAAGAAACGAAAGCCGAGAACGAAGGAAAAAGCGAAAGCCCGCGAGACTTTCGGGAAGATTGAAGGAATCGGAGATGTGCTTAGTGACGGCCCAAGAAAATTTCTTGGAAGTCAAATTAATCAAGAG